>JBAYES010000026.1:0-27908 GCA_041667545.1 Candidatus Omnitrophota bacterium
CCCCTTCGGGGGCTCCTCGTGACGACGGCGTAGGAATTTACTGCAGATGACTGAGATGTTACCGAGAATAAAGTAACCTGTCCCCACGACCGTCGTTGCGAACCCGCCGAAGGCGGGTGAAGCCCTTCGTATCGTGATAAATGCTATGGCTCAGGATTTCGGCAGACTTGGCATAGGGCCGAAGCAATCCCTCTCCGAAATATTTTCATATTATGAGATCACTTCGTCGCCCCCTTCGGGGGCTCCTCGTGACGACGGCGTAGGAATTTACTGCGGAGAACTGAGGTGATACAAATATTATGCCCTATACAGTACACGGATAATATTATAAAATACATGCAAAAGGCATATACCAGGTTCATTATGGGGACAGTGGGGACAGGCTGCTTAATTGTCACAGCTGTTCCCAAGTCATAATTAAGTTGCCTGTCTCCGGAATTGGTTAGGGAAGCATGATCTCATGAGGAGGTAATCGCGCTTATGAAAACAGGAAGGAACGATCCCTGTCCTTGCGGCAGCGGTAAAAAATTCAAGAAATGCTGCGGCGCGGATATCCCCCGCGCCGCTCGGGAGATATTCGCGCCCATGCCGGAAGACATGAAGACCAATACAAAACTCGACCTTTACATGGAAGCTTTCCGGATGCTTTTGTTTTACGCCGAGAGTTGTAAGAAGGATCCTAAGCATGGGACGGTACTAAGAAAGATATCGCGGGAATTCGAAGAGTTGTATAAGCCGGGCCAGGAAGGCGGCCTTACGGATAGTTTTTATATGAACTGGTTCGTGCTCGATAACCGTTTTGGAGTAGAACAGCATACGGCAACCGAACGTTTCCTTCAAGAAGATATGTGCCGGGACCTTGATGACGAGCTCAAAGAAGCTTTTTTCGGGTTATCTGAAAGCTATGCTACATGCCACCAGATCAAGGAAACGCGAAGCGAAAGCATAGTTTTCGAGGAGATCGGCACCGGGAGGCTATGGACGGTCAACCGGATAGGAGATCCCGATGAGAAAGACGCTTTCCCGGGCGACATATGGCATGCCCGTTTTGTCGGGCCGAGCGACGACGCCTACTGTTTCGGCCAGCCGTATCTTTTCGAAAAGAGCGCGAAGAAGAATTTTTCAGAAATTGTCGAAAATGTAATAAATTCATTTAAAGAGTATGCCTCGACCCGTTCCATTGAGTTTAGTATGCCCCGTGATGCCTTCAAAAGCGGCGCTATTTTCTGGGCCGGGTATCTCCATAAAAGCATGATGTTCGCGTCTGAGCAGGCGCCGGGTGATATCTCCGAGCCGAAAGAGCGGAGGCCCGCGTTATGCAATACCGACGGCGACAAAATACGGTTTTGCAAAGTCATTTTCAATATTCTTGAAAAACAAGGTATCGCCTCGGGATTATCGCGCATGAGAGGGTTGGAAGAGGAAGAAAAAGATAAAGACCGCTGGGTCTGGACCAAGAAAGGTAATCGCAGGATGAAGTCCTGGGAAAACACCCTGCTGGGCCATGTGAGTATCCGTGGAGACGAGCTGGTAGGCGAGGTCAATTCGCTGGAACGAGCGCTCCGCCTTAAGAACAAGCTCGCAAAAGGCCTTGGTAAAATGGTAAAATATGCCAATATCGAAGGAAGTGACCCGGGTGCAATGCCCCCGATGTCAGAAAAAGATAGGAAGAAGATCCGGGATGAACAGCGTAGTTTTATGGCAGACCCCTTAGTAAGAAAGGCCCTGGATGAAAAACAGAAGGAATATTATCTTAAAGACTGGATACGCTCACGCATACCGGCTCTTGAGGGAAGAACCCCGAAGGAAGCTTTGAAAACAAGAGAAGGACGATTGATGTTGGAAGACCTAATAAACGAGATGGAGGCTATGGGGCAAGTAAGTACAGCCGCGATCCGTCAGACGGACATGAATTTTTTAAGAAAAGCTCTAGGCCTGCCTTTGGCCAAACGCGATAATTCCGGGTAGGTCCGGGGGGCCAGGCTACTAATCGTCGCAACTATCTCCCGTCATAATTAAGTTGCCTGCCCCCATAATTACAAAATAGCAAACTGAACTTGACTATTTTATTAAAATATAGTAAACTATAGTTGACTATTTGAGGGTTATTATGCTGGATGAAATATTTTATATTCACACCAAAACCGTAGAGAATGTACCTTTGTCTTTCAGAAGGTATCTGTACGATACCATAGACTGGGATTCCGGGCGTATCTGTATTACGGGAGCCCGGGGTGTAGGTAAAACCACTATGCTTTTACAGCATTATCACCGCGAGTACGGTGATGTGGAGAAATGTCTATACATTTCGGCCGATAATGTGGAAATATGCGCCTTGGGACTTTTTAATTCCGCCAAAGAATATTTTAAGTATGGAGGCCGGGCTCTCATAATAGACGAGATACATAAATATCCTTCGTGGCAGATAGAGCTTAAGAATATTGTCGATACGTTCAAAGACCGAAAAATAATGATCTCAGGCAGTTCTTCGCTTGATCTTCAAAAAGGCAAAGCGGACCTCTCTCGAAGGATGGTTTATTACTCCCTGAAAGGTCTTTCTTTCAGGGAGTATTTGCGCTTACAAGAGAAAATAGATATCCCGGCATTTAAGCTTGAGGATGTTATGAGTTCACATGTAGCTATTTCACAGGACTTGATCAAAAAAGGCCCGATACTGAAATTTTTCAAAGATTATCTGATAGGGGGGTATTATCCCTTTTTCACGGAAGGCCCGGGAACATATCTTTCCAAGGTGC
Organism: Candidatus Omnitrophota bacterium; assembly: GCA_041667545.1. Taxonomy (GTDB): domain Bacteria; phylum Omnitrophota; class Gorgyraeia; order Tantalellales; family Tantalellaceae; genus SLID01. Next base: position 2,757 of record JBAYES010000026.1, read on the forward strand.
TCAATATAATTGAAAAAGTGCTTTATGAAGACATAGCGGTAACGGGCAATATAAAAAAGACGCATATTTTTGTATTAAAAAAGATTTTGTGGCTTATAGCCACTTCCGTTCCGTTTAAAGTAAACATATCGAAGATGTCGAGAGAGTTGGGTATTTCCAAGGAATACATTTATATCTACTTGGAGTATCTTGAAAAAGCCGCTCTTATAAACGCTATGCGTCCTGCCGGCAAAGCCTACAAAATGGTGCGCAAGGCCGAAAAGATGTTTATAGAGAACACCAACCTGCTTTTAGGCCTTAACAATTTTCTAAGATCGGAGAGCGAGCAGGGCGCCGTTCGAGAAACATTTTTTGTTAATCAGCTGAAAGACAGCGAAAAGATAAGTTTAAGTGACAGGGGAGATTTCGCGGTAGGGGGCAGGTATACGATAGAAGTGGGAGGTAAAGATAAAAAGTCAATTCAGATAAAGGGGATAAAAGACGCGTATATAGCCGCCGACCGCATAGAGATAGGATATGGAAACAAAGTTCCGCTATATTTGTTCGGCATGTTATATTAGGTAGTTCCGGGGACAGGCAACTTAATCGCCACAACCCCATGCTCCGGCACGATTAAGTTGCTATAAATGGTTTAGCTACAGCGTCCCGCGATACATCATTGAAATACCATATTTATAGTTTGATTTTTCAATAAAAATAGTGTATGCTATGGCCATGGATAAACTGATAAAAAGGACTATTGATCTAACGAGGGTAAAAGACCTTATGCGGCTTTTCCCGGTAACGGCCATTTTGGGTCCGAGACAATCCGGGAAGACCGTTCTTGCGGGGAAGATAGGGTATGACCATTATTTTGATCTTGAGAACCCGCGGGATCTGGCTAAATTTCAACAGGCGCAGCTTATTCTTGAGGAACTTGAAGGATTAATAGTGATAGACGAGGTACAGCGAAGTCCCGAGCTTTTCCCTTTGATAAGGTTTCTGACCGATAATAACCCCCGGCAAAAATATCTTATACTCGGCAGCGCTTCCGGAGAGTTATTGAGGCAGACATCCGAGTCTTTGGCGGGCCGCGCGGCCTATTACGAATTAGGCGGCCTCGGGATCTCCGATGTCGGGATAAAAAATATAAAAAAACTTTGGCTGAGAGGAGGATTTCCCAGGGCTTATCTCGGAGCCTCCGACACAGAGGCCTTTCTGTGGCTGTCAAATTACATCAGTGCTCTGCTTGAGAGGGATATGCCGCAGATGGGAATAAACATACCCGCCAATACTCTTCGCAGGTTCTGGACAATGATATGTCATTATCACGGCCAGATCGTTAACTTTTCCGAGATAGGGCGGGCTTTTGGTGTCTCCGACATGACGGTAAGAAAGTATCTGGACATACTCGAAAAGACTTTTATGGTGCGGATCCTCCAGCCATGGTATGTTAATGTAGGTAAGAGGCTGGTTAAAAGGCCTAAAGTGTATGTAAGAGATGCCGGGATATTTCACTCTCTTATGGCAATAGAAAGCAGCGGCACGTTGACCTCCCACAACAAACTTGGGGCTTCCTGGGAAGGGTTCGCTCTTGAGGCCTCGGCGCGAAGTATAGGCAAAAGAAGAGAAGAGTATTATTTCTGGGGTACCCATACAGGCGCGGAAGTAGACCTTTTCTGGCAGGCCGAGGGAGCGAACTGGGCCGTAGAATGCAAATATGATAACTCTCCCACGGTAACAAAGTCCATGAAGTCGGCTATGAAAGACCTTAAGCTTAAACACCTATGGGTGGTATACCCCGGAAAAGAAACCTACAAGCTTGACAAAAACATAACCGCCCGCCCGATCTCCGGCATCGGTGAAAAGTGGGAGTATTAGAACGAAGAATTTCCGGGCAGATCCCGGGGGAACGCGAACTTAATTGTCACAGCCCCATGATTACGCGAAAAACGCAACGAACGCAATTATGGGAATGAAGCACTTACCCGGAACTGAGAAACCGTAGAATAAGGAGATGATCCATGAAAGTAGTCATTTTATGCGGAGGGTTGGGGACAAGGCTCAGGGAAGAAACCGAATTTAAACCCAAACCGATGGTCGAGATAGGGGATAGGCCCATTCTTTGGCACATAATGAAAACCTATGCTCACTATGGGTACAATGACTTCGTGCTTTGCCTCGGGTACAAAGGAGAAATGATTAAGGAGTATTTTCTTAATTATGAGCTCTTGAACAATGACTTTACTATCAAGCTTGGGGAAAGAGAAAGCTTTGAGGTGCATAGTTCCCACGATGAAAGGGGATGGCTTGTGACGCTTGCCGATACGGGAGATGACAATTTAAAGGGTTCCAGGCTTAAACAGATAGAGAAATATATCAAAGAGGATATGTTTCTCGTGACATACGGCGACGGGATAGCGAACCTCGATCTTAATGATCTTGTTCGTTTTCACATAAAACACGGAAAAACCGCCACAGTAACCGGAGTAAACGCGGTTTCTTTGATCGGCGATCTGAAGATCGAGGGAGACAAGGTGCAGGTTTTCAGGGAAAAACATAAGAAAACCTCTAATTTTGTGAGCGGGGGGTATTTTGTATTTAACAGGAATATTTTTGATAAACTCAGCATTAATGAAAATGTCGATCTTGAGATAGGCCCGTTAGAGGAATTAGCTAAGGAAGGCGAGCTAATGGTATACAAGCACCCCGGCTTCTGGGCCTGCATGGACACCTACAGGGATGTGGAACTTCTGAACAGGATGTGGAAAGAAAACAGGGCCGAGTGGAAAGTATGGTAGGGTTTTATGACAGGTGATCTCAAAGATTTTTATAGCGGTAAGAAGGTCTTAGTAACGGGGCATACCGGGTTCAAGGGGTCATGGCTTTCCTTGTGGCTTTTAGAGCTTGGGTGTAAAGTGGGAGGGTACGCGCTATCTTCCGATACGGAACCCAATCTTTACGGCATACTTGGGCTTTCTGACAAGGTTACGGAAGTTATTGCCGATATCAGGGACAGAGAAAAGGCAAAGTCTTTCGTTAAAGAATTCTCTCCCGACATTGTTATACACATGGCCGCTCAACCTCTTGTAAGACGATCCTATAAGGATCCGGCGCTTACATACGAGACAAATGTCATGGGAACTGTTAATCTTCTGGAAGCCTGCAGAGAAGCCCCTTCAGTCCGGTCGATCGTAAATGTTACAAGCGATAAGTGTTACGATAATCACGGAGAGGACAGGCCTTATTCCGAAACCGATCCTATGGGCGGACATGATCCCTACAGTTCCAGTAAAGGTTGTTCCGAACTTGTTTCTTCGGCGTATTCAAGATCTTATTTCTCAGAACAACAGTATGGCGCTACTCACAAAACGGCTTTAGCGACGGCAAGGTCGGGGAACGTTATCGGCGGAGGCGATTGGTCTGAGGACAGGCTGATCCCTGACGCGATAAGGGCTTTTTTAAAACATGAACCCCTTGTTGTACGTTATCCCGATGCTGTCCGACCATGGCAGTATGTCCTGGAACCCCTGTACGGATATCTTCTTCTTGCCCGGAACCTGTACGAAAAAGGCCGGGATTTTTCAGGCCCGTGGAATTTCGGGCCGGATGAAAAAGAAGCCAAACCGGTCAGCTGGATAGCTGAGCACACAGCAAATATATGGGGCAACGGGGCGAAATGGCAAATAAGTGATGGAGAAAAACCTCACGAGGCAAGGAATTTGAAACTTAATTCAGAAAAGGCTTGTACCCTTTTGGGATGGCATTCTACAATAGATCTTGAAGAGTCAGTAGAGAAAACAATGAGATGGTATGATGTCTGGCAAAAAGGTGGAGATATCTATAGATATTCTCTTCGGGAAATAGACTTGTACAGGCAAAGGATAAATATATGAGCGGGCGGTTCACTTTTAAAGATAGCTCTATCCCGGGATTGTACGTAGCGGAACGGAAGGGGCAGGAAGATCAAAGAGGATATTTTTCCAGGTTATTTTGTTTAAATGATTTCGGGAAGATAGGTATGGGCAAAAATATTGTCCAGATAAATCATTCCTTAACCAGGGAAAAAGGGACTGTAAGAGGGCTTCATTTCCAGATGCCCCCCCATGCGGAGGTAAAGATCATAAGTTGTCTCCAAGGTGAGGTTTTTGACGTGGCGGTCGATATCAGGATGGGGTCAAAAACTTTTCTTAAATGGCATGCCGAGAAGTTGTCGCCCGGGAACAGGAAAACTATGATAATTCCTGAGGGTTTCGCGCATGGGTTTCAGGCGCTAACTGATAATTGCGAGTTGATCTATTTCCATACTGATATTTATGATCCCGGATGTGAAGGCGGGCTGAGAGTAGATGACGAGCGGATAGGTATCCAATGGCCTTTACCAGTCGCGGGCTTATCGGACAGGGATAAAAGCTATCCTGATATAGGGCATAACTTTACTGGAGTTAACTTATGAAATGCCGGTATTGCGGTGCGAAGCTATCAAATGTTTTTGTCGATCTTGGCGTAACTCCACCATCGAACGCTTATTTGACCGAAGAAGATCTTATACTTCCGGAAAAGAGATTTCCCCTTAAAGTGATGGTTTGTGATTCCTGCTGGCTTGTCCAGACCGAAGACCATGCAGGAGCGGATGAACTTTTTTCTAAGGACTACGCGTATTTCAGTTCCTACTCGTCTACCTGGCTCAACCACGCGAAACGGTATGTCGATGATATGAAAGACAGGTTTAGACTTAATGCGGAGAGCAACGTAATAGAAGTAGCCGCGAATGACGGATATCTTTTGCAACATGTCAGAGATATGGGCATATCGTGTTTTGGTATTGAACCTACAAAAGGCACGGCTTCAGCCGCGAAAAAGAAAGGTATTGATATTCTCGAAAAGTTTTTTGGATCAGTCTTGGCGCGGGAACTGGTGGAACAAGGTAAAAGCGCCGATCTCATGGCGGCGAATAACGTGCTGGCGCATGTTCCCGACATAAACGATTTTGTGTCGGGATTTGCTGTTTTGCTTAAACCGGAAGGAGTAGCTACTTTTGAGTTCCCTCACATAATGGAACTTATTGCCAAAAACCAGTTCGATACTGTCTATCACGAGCATTATTCTTATCTCTCTCTTACAGCCGTGGACAGCATTTTTAGAAAAAACGGTCTTTTGGTTTTTGATGTGGAAAAATTACCCACGCATGGCGGAAGTTTGAGAGTTTTCGCCTGCAGAAAAGATGTATCTTTTTATGAGAGGATCGGGAAAGTTAATGATCTTCTTGCTTTTGAGGAAGAGATAGGCGTAAAAGATGTCAATTACTATACGGGGTTTCAGGCAAAGGCCGATAAAGTGAAAGCGGATTTTGTTGAATTTCTCGGTCAGGCGAAGAAGAAAAACAAAAAAACAGTTGGATACGGGGCCGCCGCTAAAGGCAATACTCTTATGAATTATGCTGGAGTAAATAGCGCCCTTGTAACCTTTGTGGCCGACAGGAATCCCGAAAAACAGGGAAAATATCTTCCAGGAAGCCACATTCCTGTAGTTGATGAAAAAATGTTAATCGAATTCCGGCCTGATTATGTGATTATTTTTCCCTGGAATTTAAGGGAGGAAATAACTGAACAGCTTGGTTATATCAAGGGTTGGGGCGGAGAGCTTGTAACAGCTGTTCCGTGTTTGGAGATAATATGAGTTCGCGAATTTACTACACAAAGCCATCAATTACAGATCTTGAAGTTTCTTACGCGGTTGATGCCGCCAGGAACGGATGGGGGGATAAGTGCTATGAATACATAGCGCGCTTTGAGGATCTATTTAAGAAATATTCAGGGGTTAAATATGCTATATCAACTTCAAGTTGCACCGGCGCTTTACATATGGGGTTATCGGCTCTTGGAATAGGTCCGGGTGATGAGGTTATACTTGCCGATACCAATTGGATAGCAACAGCGGCTCCTATAACGTACTTGGGGGCGAAGCCGGTCTTTGTGGATATTTTGCCTGACACATGGTGCATTGATCCTGAATTAGCAAAATCGGCTATAACTCCTAAAACCCGCGCTATAATCGCTACTCACATATACGGTAATTTATGTGAGATGGACAAACTATTATCTATAGGTGAGCGCTATGGCATACCTGTAATAGAAGACGCCGCCGAGGCTATCGGATCACAGTGGTATGGGAAGCATGCGGGAACCATGGGGAAGTTCGGTGTTTTTTCTTTTCACGGCACAAAAACTGTTACTACCGGTGAAGGGGGCATGTTTGTTACTAATGATGAAAAGTTATACGAAAAGGTCCTTACCCTTTCCAACCACGGCCGGGTAAAAGGTCAGGTTAAACAATTCTGGCCCGATATGCTGGGGTTTAAATATAAAATGTCGAATATTCAAGCCGCTATAGGTTGCGCTCAAATGGAACGTATTAACGATCTTGTTGCCAGAAAAAAAGAGATATTTAGATCTTACGCCGACAAACTTTTAAGTTTGCCGGGAGTATCAATGAATCCCGAGAAAAGTGGGACCATAAATGGGTATTGGATGCCGACAGTAGTTTTCGACAAGAAAACCGGTATAACAAGAGAATGTTTGCAGGAAGCATTTGCTGGTGAGAACATCGATGCGAGGGTATTTTTCTGGCCATTAAGTTCCTTGCCGATGTTTGAGGAAAAGCTTGCGAACAGGTACGCCTATGATATCCCGTCAAGAGCTATAAATTTGCCGAGTTATTCGGAGATTGTTGTGGAACAGCAAGAAAAAATTGGTGAAATATTGGTAAAATTCTTAAGCAGTTGAATGGATGATGGATTTTAATGGAATGAAAAAATATTGGGAAAATCGTGCTAAGGAAGATGATAGTGTACAATCGACAACGAATGATGTTTACCTTAGAGAAATATAATGCAATATTATGCATGAGCACATTAAAAACATTGTCCTAAATCTGTTGCTGATGTCGTGAATAAGTACAATATGAATGACCTTATGGCTTCCATCGGTCTGGCCCAGCTTGAAAAACTTAACGGCATGAACAGAAAACGGGAAAGCATCCTGAATAGATATATAAGCGGACTGGAGGGATCGCCTAATGTAAGAATGGGCCTGCCATATGAACTCAAGAACTCATCTTATTGGATATTTATGGTCCGAGTGAAAGAGCGCGACAAATTTATTGTTCATATGAAGAGTCGGGGAGTAGCGACGGGGGTGCATTAAATGCCTCTTACGATGCATCCTTTGTTCAGGGAATATCGATCCGAAACCCCGGTTGCCGATAAAATCTGGAATGAGTTTGTAACAATTGCCGCTTTATGTTGATATGATAAGCGATGAGATGGATTTCGTAATTAAAAACATCTATGATTTTTGATGTTGAGGAGTATAAATGGCTAAGCAAAATAATAGGGTATTAGTTGTCGGTATAGGTGGGGCGTCACTTGGGACTGAACTCCTCAAGTGTCTGAGACTGACAGGCGGTTATCGCACGTACGGGTGCGATATATCAGAGTTGGCTTATGGACATTATGCGAAAGGATTTGAAAAAACTTTTATTATTGATGCATCCGATTATGTGAATTCGGTATGTTTTCTTTGTAAAAAAGAAAACATATCTTTCATTATTCCTGGAGGGGAAGAACCTATGGTGATTTTGAATGAGGCACGTTCAAAATTTTTAGATGAAGGTATTTTCTTGATTTCTAATTCAAGCGATGTGTTCGAGACTTTTTCCGATAAAAAGAGAGCTTTTAGAAAACTTGAAACGATAGGTATCAAGGTGCCATTGACCTGGTATCTTGAAAAGCTATCCGATCTTGAAGCCGTGTCTTACCCTATAGTTATAAAGCCGGCTCAAGGTTCTGGTGGGAGTAATTTTGTTTTTTTAGCATCAAATTATATTGAGGCTAAAATGTATGTTAATTATATGTTTGAGAACAATCGTACTGCTATAGCCCAGGAATACCTGCCAGAGCATGAAGAAGAATATACTGTAGGTGTTCTTTCAGTTCCCGGTGGGAAAATACTTTCTTCAATAGCCTTAAGAAGGATATTTAATGCTAAACTAACGATATCTTCCAGAACTAAAACCGGTATAATCTCAAGTGGCAACAGTCAAGGGTTGATAGATGATTTCCCTGAAGTGTGCGAACAGTCGGAAATAATAGCGAGGGCGGTGGGAAGTGAGGGACCATTAAACATACAGGGTCGAATCAAGGACGGAGTCTTTGTTCCTTTCGAGATAAATCCAAGGTTTTCTGCATCGATTTATTTGCGGGCTCTTGCTGGAGTTAATGAGGTTGATATGTTTCTAAAATATATTTTAACTGGGGAATTATCAGGGCCTTCAAAAATTAAGAAGGGATATTATCTTAGGGGTTTTTCAGAGGTTTTTATCGAAAAGGAGAGAGTGAAAAAATGGTGAAATGGATTCGTTCAAACATAGGAACCGCTTCGTATGAGGATGGTGTTGAATGTAGCGGAATTAGCATAATTGATGTTCGCGACATTATTGATAGGAAAGGCAACCAAGAGCTCTCGGTTATGGAAAAGATAGATGAGGCCGTTTTGCGGGTTAGAAACGGTGAAAAGATAGTGATTTGTTGCGATTATGGCATGTCACGAAGCAATGCCATTGCGGTTGGAGTGCTTGTTAAGACAGAAGGATTACCTTTTATAGACGCGGTAAGAAAAGTATTGAAGACAACAGGTGAAAAACAGATAAAAGTAGAAATGCTTTCCATAGTGCGCAGCGCTCTTGAAGAGGCTTCTCTCAATTCTCTCCCAATTGTGAGAAACGATGCTATCCTAGTTACGGGCGGGACGGGGGCCATCGGGACAGCGCTTGTCCCACATATGAAGACTTTCGCTACAATATTTTCTCCATCGTCCGCCGAGATCAATGTTGCCGAGGATTCCATTCTTCTGGATATATTTGTTAAGGAACACAACATATCGACTATACTGCATTTGGCAGGACCTCATGTGTATTCGACAAATAAAGCCATGGGAGAGACTCTTTTGATGTTGAGAAATGTTATAGATGTTTGTCTCGAGAACAGGATTAAACTTATTTATATCTCAAGCTGGGAAATATATAGTGGTTATAAGGCACAAAACCTTATGGCTAATGAGACGTTATCAGCAATGCCCAAAGGGGTATACGGTGAAACAAAGTATCTATGCGAGAGGCTGATAGAACATCACGCCGGCTATGGTTTGGATTACGCTATTGTACGTTCAAGTCCTGTTTACGGATCTGGTGATAGACCAAAGTTTATCTACAATTTCATAGAAAAGGCTTTGAGTGGATGTGACGTAATAGCGCACAAGTATTTAAACGGCTTTCCACATTTGGATATGGTTCATATCGATGATTTAGTGAGTGCTATGGTTTCCATAATTAAAAACAATTTTTCTGGAAAAGTTAACATAGGTAGCGGAAAAGGAGCCTCAACTACCGAGGTTGCTGATTTGATTATAAAGATCTTATCTTCAAAAAGCAGGGTTCGACACAAGCAAATAAATGATTTCGCGCCCAATATAATAATGGACATTTCGTTTGCTATTCGCAAGTTTGGTTGGAACCCACAGGTCGATTTGATGGGGGGGTTGATACGGCAGGTAGAATACTACAAAAATTTTAATTCTAAGGAGAGTGCCTATGAAGAATGAGAAAGATATTCAGGAAGAGTTCTCATATTATAGGTGTGGGTGCTTTGAGAGTTATAATAAAATTCTTGGTTACTATCAAGCTCTTTCATGCATAGAGAACGGTCGGGATGGAATAGCCATAGATCTTGCGTGTGGAGATGGTATGTTAACCTCTTATTTGTGCCAGCATTATGAACGCGTTGTTGGAGTGGATGCTTCTACTGCACATTTGTCAAAGGCAAAAATATTGCTTCCGGGGATAGAATTTCATAATTCATTGATAGAGGATCTCGATATCTCCGAGAAGTTCGATTCGGTTTTTTTGATTAATGTACTGGAACATGTTCTTGATCCGGGGATTGTCCTCCAAAAAGCGGCCACCCTTTTGAATTCCGAAGGGGTTCTTATTGTTCATGTGCCAAATGCTATGGCGGTAAACCGAAAAATAGCCGTTATAATGGAAACGCTTGAAAGTTATGACGAACTTTCACCCTATGACATTAATGTGGTCGGCCATAGGCGCTCGTATACGCTTGACACGTTAAGGGATGATGTTGAGACGGTAGGATTAAATGTCTACAAAGTTGGTGGAATTTTTTTTAAGATGCTATCTACTCCTCAGATGGACTGGTTTTTGAAAAATGGTCCTTGGGATGAAGGCGGATTCGGTTGGGGGAGAGTTGGTGGCGATAAAAAAGACTGGAGGGCGGAGTTTTGTCGGGCTTGTTATGAATATGGCAAGGAGAGGCCTGAGGACTGTAACATTATATATGTGTGCGCGAAAAGAAAGAAATAAAGAGAGGCAGAAATGAATTGTTGGGAAAAGTTCAGCGAAGAGAGAAGATCTGCTGTTTTGAGCATGGGGGAAGATCTCAGAATGACTGAACTTGGGGTGAAGTTCGTTCGAGATACCGCTGAGTACAAATATTCATATAACTTTTCATGGCTGGGCGCGCCCATTGTACAGTTTCCACAAGACGTAATAGCCATGCAGGAGATAATCTGGCAGGTTAAACCCGAGCTTATTATAGAAACGGGTATTGCTCATGGTGGCTCTCTTATCTTTAGCGCATCTATGCTTGCTTTGCTTGAAATGTGCGGGGAGATCAAGAAGAGCAGGGTAATCGGAGTCGATATTGATATAAGAGAATCCAATAGAATTGAGATCGAAAAACATCCCCTTGCCAGCAAAATAACTATGATACAGGGTTCTTCGGTAGACAAAAATACTATCTCTCAAGTCTACGAATATGCTAAAGGTTATAATACTGTTTTAGTATGTTTGGACTCAAATCATACACACGATCACGTTTTGGCAGAACTGAACGTTTATGCTCCTCTTGTTTCAAAAGGCAGTTATTGTGTAGTTTTTGATACTCTAATTGAAGATATGCCGGAAGATATGTTCCCAGACCGACCATGGGGGAAATGCAATAACCCTAAAACCGCTGTACGGGAATATTTGAAAAGCCATCCGGAATTTAAGGTCGACAAGAGCATTCAGCATAAGTTGCTGATCACAGTTGCTCCGGATGGGTATTTGAAACGGGTATAAAACATTAGGGAAAAGGCCCCGAGATGCTTAGATGACTACATTATCAAAAAACATCATATACAATTTTCTTGGACAAGTGGCCCTTTTGCTCCTTGGTTTTGTGGCGGTTCGATACATGTTTAACAGACTGGGAGGGGATGCAGTCGGTATAATATATTTTGTTGCGATGATGAAAATGGTATTCTCGGCCGTTCTCGAAATGGGAATATGCGCTACAACCGTACGTGAAGTTTCTGGGCATTATCACCTGGATACGGGGTATATACACCGGATGATAAGGACATTTTCTCTTTTTTATTGGACAATTTATCTTCTGCTTGCCGTAATTGTGTATTTTTTCTCTCCTCTGATAGTTCGGTACTGGATTAACATAGTGTCGATGGACAAGGATACGGCAGTGTTCGTACTTCGGTTTTTAGGTATAGCCGCTCTTACTGTTTTTCCTAGATCTTTTTTTGCGAGCCTTTTTAAGGGTTTACAAAAAATGGAGATCAACAACACTATCGATGTTATAGTCACAGCTTTTCAGCAGATAGGTGCTATCACTATTCTTTTAATTGGCGGGGGGATATACTCTTTTGTGGTATGGTACTCGGCGTGTTATGTTTTACAGCTTGTAGCGTATATTTTAATATCTATGCGTATATTTTCATATAAGTCCTTGATCCCTTGGTACTCACATGATGTAGTTGTCAGGAATAAGGCATTTGCTGTTCACATGATTGCCATCTCCTTTTTGGCTACGATCAATGTACAGGCCGATAAACTAATTGTCAGTAAAATATTGCCCATAAGTCTACTGGGGTATTATGGTTTTGCTTACAGTGCAATCTCCCGGACAGGTGTTATCGGGGGGGCAATCTCCCAGGCGGCATATCCGATGTTTTCTAAACTTTTCAGGGAAGGAAATAAAAAAGCACTTAGCGAGCAATATCACAAACTTCAGGATATGTTATGTTACGGGATGGTGCCGGTATTGGCCTTTGTTATGTTTTTTTTTATGCCGGCGTTTTCGTACATGTTTGATATTATTGTTGCCAGGAAATTACTTTTGCCGGCGTTTTTTCTTTGTGTGGGGTTCTATATGAATAACACCCTCAAAACATCTTATGTATACTCTCTCGCTGTTGGGAAACCTCGGATCGGTTTTAAGCAAAATCTTTACACGATTTTAATAGTTTTACCTCTGTCTGTGGGGCTTATTAAATCGTTTGGTCTTAAAGGCGCTGGTTTTTCATGGGTTTTTTATCAAATTTTTGCTTATTTGTACTCTGTTCCGAGAGTGTGCAGAGAGTGTTTAGATATTCCTGTGTTTGAGTGGTATGCTCATATCGCAAAGATATTTGTATTGATAGCGGGAACGTATGGAGTGGCATGGTACGTCATAAGTGTAAATGAGTTCAATTCTTTTTTCCTCATATTCGGTGCTTATGCGGTTGCTTCCACTTTTTTTATTTTAATCAGTTTTTTTATGGTTGGGAAGGGGCTAAAGGGGTTATTAGAAAAATACTTCAATAATTTTGTTAAATTATTGGTGGGGAGATATTCGCTTGTTAGATAAAGATTTATAGTGTTAATGAAACTTAGGGTTATTTGAGGAGATATATGGTGAGCAAAGAATCTGCAAAGATGGAGATACCACGCATTACAGCTGTTATCCCGACATATAAGCGTCCACAATCACTAAAAAAAACTATATGTAGTGTTTTAGATCAGACATATCCTTTTTTCAGAATATGTGTTTATGATAATGCGTCTGGGGATGAAACAGGCGATATGGTTTTTGAACTGGCTCAAAAGGATGATCGCATAGAATATCATTGTCATAATGCCAATATAGGCGCTTTGAAGAATTTCCATTTCGGTATAGGCAATGTAAAGACTAAGTATTTTTCCATAATTTGCGATGACGATTTTTTGTTGCCAGATTGTTATGAAGTTTGCATAAAAGAATTGTTAAAATATCCCGAAGCTATGTTTTGTTCGGTTGGAACGGCTCAAATAGTGGAAGATAGAAAAATAGCCTTTTTGCCTATTATGAAATGGAAAGAAGGTGTGCATTCTCCGCCGGATGGTTTTTTGCAGATCGCTAAAAAGGGCCAGCCCATCTGGACGGGAACCCTATATAGAAGTGAGGTTATCAGAAAAATAGGGAATTTAGATGCCGGAACAATGGGGTCTTCGGATCTTGATTTTGCTCTGAAAATATCCGCGAAAAGTAGTTTTGTAATTAGTAAAAAAGTTTGTGCGGTTTATCGTAACCACACTATGAACGTGACTGCCAAACGGGGATTAGACGATATCTGGCCTGACTTTAGATGTGTTATCAAGAATGTCCATCAATCGAATGAAATTCCATTTGATGTTATTCAAAAAGCCGAATATTTTTTGTATAACCGTCTGAAAAGGAAGATGTTTTGTATTTTTATTAAGGCTTTAGAGTCGAGAGATTATTTCGACTCAATTAAAATTGCTGATGTTTTCAGAGAATATCTTCCTTACAAGAGAATGGCGTCTCTGTTGTTCATCATTGCCCGGGTGAACGCTAAGTTCCCCGTTTTTACTGTTATTTTTTTCTGGATAAGATGTTTAAAATGGAGTTTTCTTAAATATTCGAAACCGGGAAGGACATACATACAACTATCTAACGTTCCTGAAATAAAAAAATACTTGTAATGTTTAAAAAGTGGCGGAAGAACGAATGGATTCATCCTATCACTCTACGGCTCTTTATTTAGCTATAGCTGTTATCTTTTTTTTGCTTGTGGCTATATGGAGAAAGACCAGGAACATCGGCTTTATAATTGGCATATTGTATCTTTATCTGTGGTCACTTCACGGGGCGTGGATAATTTTGAGAACTTATCAAGTTGGACAACCTGTGGAGACCGGGCTTTTTTTGAAGCTTTTCCCTGTACATATTGATGCAACTTACTTTTCTACAATCGTGCTATACGCACTCTTCATAGTTATAATTGGGAGTGTCGTACTCTTAACAACAAAAAGTCCACAGTCTTTTAGAAGAGAAAAATGCGATATTTTAAAAGGAAGATCTTTTGTCTTTTTCATCATAAGTGTTCTTGGTTTCATTGGCAGCCTTTACTTTACAAGAGGCGCAAGGCAATTCGCTTCTCTATCGGATTTATCCATATACCAGGCGTTTGGTCCGGGGAACAATTATGAAGGACGGAATTTATATACCTTGCACTCACTAATGCTAATTGTAGCGTTATTTTCAAGTGTTCTTAGCATCGCATTGACTTTTTCCGGGAACAGAGCCAAATATCTGACTATAGACAACAGGAAAGCATCTTTTTTCTTTAATGGTATCATGATGGTTATTCTTTGTGTTTACACTGCATATCTTGGTGATAGAAGCAAACTTCTCTCGGCTTTTGTCATGGGTATACTGGTCTATTTAACAAATACACGCCGGCCCAGGACCGGTATGGTAACAATAGTGGGAGTGTTGGGGGCTCTTTCGATTAACGTTTTGCAGGTAATCAGAGGAATACCTGCCAGAGATCTGGTGAAAGCCATAACTTGGGAGAGGTTTTACTATGGGTTTATGAGCATGCTGAATAGCGGTGAATTTTTTGCCGCTCATTTTTCGCTTTATGGTGTCATAAGATACAATGTTCCATTGACCGGAGGTACGAGTTTCTGGAGTTTTGTTTTTTCAATGTTTTTACCAAGGGCGTTATTCCCCGATCGTCCGGAAAATATTTATTGGCATTATGTCCGGCACGTTGGGGCTCTTTCTGTCCAAGGCTATACTATTCATCATGCGGCGGGGTGGTATTTAAATTTTGGGATAATCGGGATAGTGGCCGGCGCTGTTTTTTTTGGGTGGATATGGTCAAAACTATTCAATTACTCACACAACTCTTCTTTTAAAAAAAACTCGTTGATTGAGATCTATAAAAGATTTGGATTTTGTTTTTTTACAGCATACATTCCGATAGTTATCAGAGCTGGGATTGAGGGGTATAAATCGATAATTATCGGAGCCTTTGTGGTGCCAATCTTGATATTATGGGCAAGTACGATCAGGGTGAAGATAATTCTCTGAAGTTTCCGGAGCGGAATATGAAAGTTTTTTATGTTATTCCCGGATCAGAACTTGGTCCTGTTATGATTTTTGTTAAAAGGCAAGTTGATTCAATAGAAAGAGAAGGGGTGAAAATTGCAAGATTTTTTTTAAGATCACGCACTTCGCCATATTTGTTGCTAAAGGAAACTTTTCGATTATTCAAGAATATAAAAGAATTTAAACCGGATATTATCCATGCTCAATACGGTTCTATGACGGGGTTTTTGTGTGGTTTATGCTTTGGACCGAGGTTTATAATCACTTGCAGGGGAAGTGATATCAATGTCGTGAGGGGTAGGAATTTTTTAAGACCTTTGCTTAGGGTGTTCTTGACTAATTTAGCGGTGGTAAGGGCGGATGCTGTCATTTGTGTGAGCGATAGGTTAAAAAACAATTTATGGTGGGGCAAAAGGCGGGCACTGGTAATTCCGAATGGTGTAAATCGCGAAATTTTTCGACCTTTTCCTAAGAATGAAGCGAGAAAAATTCTTGGTTTGTGTGACAAGAAAAAACTTATATTATTCAACGGGAATGCTCGGCGTAAAATCAAACGAATAGATCTGGCGAAAGAAACCTTGAAACACGTTAGAGAAAAAATTGCTGATGTTGAATTGTTAGTACTAGATGGAATGGTGGATCCAGATGAGGTCTTTTTATACCATAATGCCGCCGATTGTTTGCTATTGACAAGTGACAATGAAGGTTCTCCGAATATAGTAAAAGAGGCATTGGCATGTAATCTGCCGATAGTATCGGTGGATGTTGGAGATGTCAAGAAAAGATTAAAGGGGGTATTTCCTTCAAAAATTGTTTCAAGAGATGCTGCGTTCCTTGCTGAAGCTGTTTTGGAAATACTTTTATCAGGGGAAAGTTCAAATGGCCGGGAAATGGTCGAGTCGATTACGGAGACTAAAATAGCGAAACAGATAATTGAAGTTTATGAGAAAGTCATAAGGAGCATGTTCACGGTAAAACCTTAAATGGGAATATGCAGTGATAATGTTAAAGTAATAGTTAGGTGTCTATGTAGTAATTCGTTAAGAAAAGATATACAATGTTCTGGTGAAATTGGATCAAAATTTGACGAAAATATAGCGAAAAAATGCTATGTAATTGCTCTATGGCAAAAGGGGCGTGTTACTTCTCGAAGATAATGAAGCTAATATATTTGCACCAATATTTTAATACTCCGGATATGGCTGGAGGCACGCGGTCATATGAGATAGCCAGAAGGTTGGTTGCCCAAGGCCATGAAGTTCATATGATCACCACAGATAGAAATATATCGGCTACCGGATATAGAAGAACATGGCATGAAACTGAAGAGGCTGGAATAAAAGTTTCCTGGTTCGCAGTCCCTTATAGCAATCATATGGATTTTGGCCACCGTATTGGAGCTTTTCTTAAATTTGCCTGGGCTGCGGCAAAAAAAGCTGCACTGATCAAAGGGGATATTATTTTTGCCACCAGCACCCCGCTTACTATAGCTATTCCAGGAGTTTACGCGTCCAGGAAACACAAGATCCCCCTGGTTTTCGAGGTTCGGGATCTTTGGCCTGAAGTGCCAGTAGCTGTCGGAGCTTTGAAAAATCCTTTTGTCATATATGGTGCGCGAAAGCTGGAAAGGTTCGCTTACGGAAACTCAAAAAAGATAATAGCATTGTCTCCGGGGATTAGAGATGCAATTGTTAATAGTGGATATCCGGAAAACCATATCACTACTATTTCGAATGGGTGTGATATAGAAATGTTTGATTCGAGTGAGGAGGAAGCCGTAAAGTTTCGACAAAAACATATATGGCTGGAGGATAGGCCGCTTGTAGTATATTGTGGAACGCTGGGGAAAATAAACGGGGTGAGCTATTTAGCGAATATCGCTCAGGCGGTTATGCATATTGACCCCGAAGTCAGGTTTTTGGTGGTCGGAGGGGGCAAAGAAGAAGATGTGGTGAGAGTTAAGGCGCAGGAACTTGGGGTTCTGGATAAGAATTTTTTCATGCAATCAAAGGTTCCTAAGAAGGAGATCCCGGCAATTTTAAAAGCGGCGTCTTTGGCTGTTTCACTGTTTATAAACATTCCGGAAATGAGAAATAATTCCGCTAACAAGTTCTTCGATTCTCTGGCTGCCGGAACACCTGTAGCTATAAATTATGGGGGATGGCAGGCCGATGTTCTCAGAAGAACCGGGTCGGGGATAGTTCTCGATCCTGAAAATATCGAGGGTGCGGCACATGATATTATAAACATCATCCATGATGAAAAACGGCTTATTTCCGCGAGAGAAGCCGCTATCAAGTTGGCAAGGGAGGAATTTTCAAGAGATGTTCTGACAACCCGACTGGAAAAGATACTGCAGGAAGTTGTCGATGAAACGAATGAGGACACAAAAATAAGATGACTGCAGTTTTTATCTGGATAAAACATAACTACCGGATATTATGGAGGCTTGTAGAGGCAGTTAATTCTTTTCTTCTGGGCCTGTTTTTCGGCAGGAAACTCGAAGGTGTCAAGCGAGCAAATGCTAGGAAAAATTTATCTTTCGGGTATTTGCGCATATTGCGAATAGATGACGCTGAGCGGGTCGCGTGTTTTCTTGAATGTGTTACGGAAGCGGAGAAAAAAGTTTTTGATCCGCACAAGTTCGGTTTATCTGATATCAAGAAAGTCTTGCAAAGTCGGGGATATCTGGCGTTTGGTTTTTTTGATAATGACAAGCTGGCCGGATACTTTTTCCTCAGGTTATTTTTTTTAAAAAAAGCGTTTATCGGGAGATATTTAACAGAAGGCTTCCGGGGAAAAGGCATTGGCAAGGAGAGCTCTATCTTCCTGTGTAACGTTGGAGAAAATTTAGGTTTTAAAATATATTCCACCATAAGCAAGGATAACTTTGCTTCTTTAGGGTCACATCGTTCCACGGGTCAAATGACAGTGGTTAAAGAACTTCCGAACAATTATGTTCTGGTAAGGATGGGTTGAGGTTTACTGGTTTCGGGGCATGGTGGGATAGTTTACGGTACGTAATGAAGAGACTTTTTGATATAATATGTTCTCTGGCAGGCATATTGGTTTTAGCGCCTCTCATGCTTGTGATAGCCGTTATTATCAAATTGACTTCGAGGGGGCCGATTTTATTCGCGCAGCAGAGAGTGGGGATGAACGGCAAGATATTCTGTGTTTACAAGTTTAGAACTATGGTCTATAACGCTCATATCCTCGGTTCATCTGTAACGGTCAGAACAGATCTTCGGATAACTGCTTTTGGTCATTTTTTGCGTAAGAGTAAATTAGATGAATTACCACAGCTTTTTAATATTTTTTCGGGGCATATGAGTTTTGTGGGGCCGAGGCCTGATGTTCCGGGATTCGCTGACAAACTTTATGGGAAGGACAGGATAATTCTTTCGGTCAGACCGGGGATTACAGGTCCGGCTACTTTGAAGTATCGCGAAGAGGAAGAGATCTTGAGCAGACAGGCCGACCCGGATAGATATAACGCGGAGGTAATTTATCCCGACAAGGTTCAGATCAATAGGGAATATGTGGAAAATTACAGTTTTTGGAAAGACATGGTCTATATCTGGAAAACCGTGTTTGGGGAATAGACACTATGAAAAAAAGAGCTAAACAATTTGTGGCATGGCCGTTTTACGGGGAAGAAGAGATCCGAGCTGTTGAGAAAGTCCTCCGCTCGGGCAGTACTAACCAGTGGACGGGTAACGATGTTACGGAATTTGAAAGAGAATATGCCAGGTACTTAGATGTCAGGTATTGTGTGGCTTTGGTGAACGGAAGTGTGGCTTTGGATGTTGCTCTCGCAGTTTTAGATATAGGTCCCGGGGACGAGGTTATTGTCAGCCCACGGACTTTTGTGGCTTCGGCGAGTTGCATAGCGCTAAGGGGAGCTATACCGGTATTCGTAGATGTGGATACCGAAAGCGGGAATATCACAGTAGAAACCGTTGAAAAAGCGTGTACCGAAAGAACAAAGGCTGTAATAGCCGTGCATTTAGCCGGATGGCCCTGTGAACTGGATGAATTGAGGGATCTTTGTAAAAAAAAGAGTATCTATTTGATAGAGGATTGCGCGCAAGGACATGGTGCAAGATACAAGGGAAATCCGGTAGGCAGCTACGGGGATATATCCTGTTTTTCCTTTTGCCAGGATAAGATAATTTCTACAGGGGGTGAAGGCGGGCTTTTAGCGACGAATGATACAGGTTTAGGGAACGCGGCATGGAAATTGAAAGACCATGGTAGGGATAGGGGGAAAACTATCCATCATGAGTATGGTTCAGGCTTTGACTGGACTGTCGACTCATTTGGCACGAATTACCGTATGACATCCATGCAGGCTGCCATAGGCAGGATATTGCTAAGAAAATTAGATGTTTGGGTAAAAAAAAGGCGAAAATTAGCTTCTATTCTGAATAAGGGGCTTTCAGAGATCCCGGCGTTGAAGGTTACCTTTCCACCAGAACACATTTATCATTCTTACTACAAATACTATGTTTATGCACGGCTTGAACAATTAAGACCAGGATGGAGCCGGGATAGAATTTTGAAGGAGATTAGTAAAAAAGGTATAGTCTGCGGGATCGGAGCATGTCCAGAACTTTACAGGGAAAAAGCTTTTCGCCGATATTTTCGCAAAATAAAAAGAACTCGAGTTGGAAGATTGAAAAATGCTGTAGTAATGGGGGAAACGTCTATGATGTTCCAGGTTCATCCCACATTGACTGAGGAGAATATGGGTTATATGGTCTCTGAGATAAGTGAGATAATGAAGAAGGCCGCGAAATGAGTAAAAGCGTATTTCTAAGGTATGGCTGTACTATACGGTTTCAGTGAAGCGTCTTATAGAGAAAGGCATCAGGCAAAAATAATCGGGAAACTTAAAGCAATCGATCTGTTAACGGAGAGTAATAGATATGTCCATTAGAAGCATAATCAAATTGTACAGGCGGCCGGTAATATTCTCTGTGAATATTCTTTTTATCTCAATGGCCTACATTCTTTCTTTTTGTGTAAGGTTTGAGTTCGTTTTACCGTACCAGTATTATGATGTGATATCGGGTACACTTCCTGCTCTTATACTTATAAAGGCCGTGGTTTTTTACTATTTCGGACTTTATTCCGGTATGTGGAAATATGTCAGCATGGAAGATCTCTGGCAGATACTTAAGGCAAATACTGTCTCTACGTTGGTTTTCCTGGTGTTCATTGTTTTTTTCAGGGGAGTTTCGGGGTTCCCCCGCTCGGTGTTCTTCCTTGACTGGGTGTTGTGTGTTGGTTTTCTATCTGGGGTCAGGTTTTTAACCAGAAGTTTCAGGGAAAGTTATTTGAAAGGATCACGCTTGATCGTGGATACGAGGGTACTGATAGTAGGCGCCGGCGATGCGGGGCTTATTGTTCTTAAAGAGCTTCGTAAAAATAAACAGCTGGAAGTTATAGGATTTATAGATGACGATCCCAATAAGCGGGGCATTATATTGCACGGCAAGAGGGTATTGGGAGATAAGAATGATATTGACCGGGTTGCGGGAAAGTACAGGGTCAACCAGATAGTAATAGCTATACCGTCCGCCAGCGGCAAGGGTATAAGGGAGATAATAGGTTTATGCCAGTTCCCCGGGATAAAGGTTAAGATAGTGCCGGGCCTTCAGGAGATATTTTCAGGGGAAATGGTAGTAAAGCTCAAAGATGTCGAGGCGGAGGATCTTTTGGGAAGGGAAACGGTGGAGATAGATAAAGAGGATATAAAAGCTTATATAGAGGGGAAGACAGTACTTGTTACCGGCGGCGCCGGATCTATAGGTTCTGAGATAGCGAGGCAGACCCTTACTTTTAATCCTTCAAAACTGGTTGTGGTGGATCATAACGAGAATGACCTGTATTTCCTTGAGAGGGAGATAAATAGGAAATATCCCAAGGCTTGTTTGTCTGTTGTCGCGGCCGACATCTCTAAAATAAGCGTGCTTAAGGCTGTATTTTCCACTTTTCGTCCGGATATAGTTTTCCACGCGGCGGCTTTTAAACATGTTCCCCTTATGGAAGAAAATCCGGCTTCGGCCGTGAATAACAATGTTATAGGCAGCCGTAATCTCATATATGCCGCCGGCCATTATGGCGTTGAAAGGTTTGTGCTTATCTCATCCGACAAGGCGGTGAACCCTACCAATGTTATGGGAGCCACTAAACGCATAGCCGAGATGATAATGCAGGCCAAGGCGTCGAAAAGTAAGACCAAGTTCATGGCCGTTCGTTTTGGTAATGTGCTGGGGTCCAAGGGAAGCGTTGTTCCCCTGTTCAAGAAACAGATAGAAGAGGACCGTTGCGTTACCATTACACACCCCGAGGCCCGGAGGTTCTTTATGAGCGTCAGAGAAGCTGTTCAGCTTGTTCTTCAGGCAGGCGCCATCGGGCGGGGAGGAGAAATATTTATACTTGATATGGGAGAACAGATAAAAATAACAGATTTTGCTGAAAATCTTATAAGTCTGTCGGGCCTCAAACCGGGGGAAGACGTGGCTATAGAGTATATCGGTCTTCGTCCGGGCGAGAAGCTGTATGAGGAAATGCTCCATAATGCCGAGAAAGACCTTGCCACTAAAAATGAAAAAATATTTGTTGCCCAGCCTGAAGATCTTGATATTCATCACCTTAATCGTAAGGTGAAAGAGCTTGAAAGATTGGCGTGTCTTATGGATAACGGTAAGATCAAGGCCAAGTTGAGGGAGATAGTGCCTTCGTATAAGTAGAAAGCCCTGCCGCGAACACTGTTCTAAAATCTGTTTTTAATTTAGTGCGCTTTATTGTTCTTTCGCGTTGGTGCGGATCCTACAATGGACAGATTATAGCTTGACATAATGATACAAAAGAGGTATCATTATTGGATAATGTATGAGATGTTACGGAGAATAAAACAGAAAAATCAGATTTTTGTTATAAATAAAAAAGCCAGATATTTAGCTTGAATACGCAACAGGATGTGGTACAATTAGTTTGTTAGAAGTATAACTATTTAGCCATCGTAATCGCAAAAAGGAGTGGAATAATATGAGTAAATTATTTTCGAGAAGCCTGAGAGGCATGTCAATTCTTATTTCTATGGCTTTTCTGTTTGCCGGCCTGACCTATGCTCAGGAAAGCTATGAATACTATTCCAGCGGACTGATAAAGTCAATAACTTACGATCCTCCGCAGAGCGGTGTAGCTTTTGAGGAGTTTCTTGACGAGGATCTTTACGGATGGGGCTTTAATTGGAGAAAAAACCCATGGGGATATAGTAGTAGGTTACTACGCCAGATATTATCGGCTCCGGATCCTGCCAGGGATGACGCTGTGACTTTTGAGTACAAGTACGGTAACGGCGGGATAGCCATGGCGGATCTTGACGGGGATGGTATAGAGGATCCGATCTTAGCATACGAAGGGCTTGGCTTATATAAATACCAGAATGGTGTACGTTCTTTGTTGGGCGGGGCTGTTCCGGGTACGATACATGTGGCAGATCTTGAAGGAGACGGGAAAGAAGATCTCATTCTGACATATAACGGGTCTGGCTTATTCAAGTATCAAAATGGTAAGTTCACGAAATTAGGCGGGATTACTCCTGATTCGATATTTGTGGCAGATCTTGATGGTGATGGAAAAGACGAACTTATCTTGACGTATGAGGGATACGGCTTATACAAGTATCAAAATGGGGCTCTTACTCGAATTGGCGGCGGCGAGCCAGAAACAATTCTTGTAGCGGATATTGATGGAGATGGAAAGGACGACCTTATTCTGATGTATGAGGGGTTTGGCTTATATAAGTACCAAAGTGGCCGGTTTACTCAGTTAGGTGGCATCATCCCGGAAACGGCTTTTGTGGCAGATATTGACGGGGATGGGAAAGACGACCTTATTCTGACATATAAAGGCCTTGGACTTTACAAGTATCAGAATGGGGGTTTTACCCGATTAGGTGGAGGCATCCCGGAAACGGTTCTTGTGGCAGATATTGACGGGGACGGAAAAGACGATCTCATATTAACGTATGAGGGGCAGGGGTTGTTTAAATATCAGAATGGGGCTTTTACCCGGCTTCATGCCAGCGTGCCGAAAACCATCCGTGTAGCTGACCTTGACGGGGATGGAAAAGACGACCTTATCCTATCGTATGAGGGCTTTGGGCTATATAAGTACCAAAATGGCGGTCTTACTCTTTTAGGTGGAGGTGTCCCGGAAACAATTCTTGTAGCAGATCTTGACGGCGACGGAAAAGATGACCTCATCCTGATATATGAGGGACAGGGGTTGTTTAAGCACCAGAAGGGAACCTTTACTCAATTAGGTGGAGATATACCCAAATCCATCCAAATAGCAAAGAACAGCAATGCGGGCGGGGGGGATTATCTGATCCTTGAATATGAAGGTCTTGGATTGTATGAGTATCGGAACAACACTTTCACTTTTATCGGTTCCGGTCTACCCAATAGTGTAACCACCACCGAAAAAGCCTATGACATCAATGGCGACCTGATCTATACCGCTACCTATGATGGTAGTGGTGATCTCATCAGTAAAGAGTATGCTACGCCCAGTGACCTGATAGAACATTGGGATACAACCAGCTGGCTTATCAAACGCAAAACAGAAGTGGTTACAGGCGACATATACGAGTATCTAAACGAGAACTGGAATGATATGGGGTATGGCAGAATATCTCTCATTTACAAGGCGGCCGATGGAGAGTACCGGACATATGCTTGGGATTCTCCTGTAGCCGGACAGGTTTCCGTGAATGAATATAGCGGAGAATACAGCGTGAGTTTCGGCGCTGATCTTTGGGACGGCGTGGTAGCTTCTGACAAGATAGCTTCCTATATATACGACCACAAAGGAGAACAGGTCAGCCTTGACACATCTTCCAACGACTGGGTTTTGCGGGAAAAGGTAGTGTATCAGGCCGGCGGGTCTATAGTGCTTGAAAAATATATTTATGACGCTCTCGGACGTCTTACAAGGGACGATCAAGTGGCTGAGGACAGGTATTACCTCTATGAGTACCATCCGTCTCCGGACGAAAACCAGGTCTATAAAAAATCAGAATATGAAAGAAGCACGGATATTTTCATAAAAACTTATGTTTATGATACCGACGGTAATGTTGTAGGGATCATTCAGCCCTCATGGACTGAATATTACAATACTACGGATCCCTTGAGGTGGAAGAGGGATGTTACAAGTACCGGCGAGGTCAAGGAATATAAAGACGAATATCTTTCCGGAGACGAGTGGAACACTATTGGGCGTATGGAACTTTATTACGCGCCGGGTTCGGGTAAATACCAGACCTGGGATTGGTTGGATGCTGATAGCCAGGTAAGGGTAACGGAATATAATGGTGATTATATTGCGGTAAAGGACAGCCCCAATAAGAGCAGTGTTCTGGTTTCAGAAAGGAGAGAATCTATACTTTATGACAGGGTTCCGGCGCTTGACGGCAGCGGAGCCAACCTCAATACCTCGACCAACGGTTGGATAGAACGCGAAAAAGAAGAATTCGCGGCCGACGGGGTTACTGTGCTTAAAAAATACTATCGTAACACGTTGGGAGACCTCGTTAAAGAGATAGACACCGCGGTTAATGTTTACAGCGAATATCAGTATCATACAAGTCCCGGGGTAGAACGGGTTATAAGGTACAAAATAGAGTACACCTATGATGAAGCCGACGAAGCCGCCATATTGGCGGGAACGCTTTCGGGGACGTTTCAATCCAGTTATGAATATGTCGATTCCGATTATATGGTGAAGAGGGATTCTGACGGTACCGTAACCACATTTCTCTTGAATAACGGGGATTCTTACAACAACACTTATCTAAATCCCGCCGACGG
>JBAYES010000027.1:0-26631 GCA_041667545.1 Candidatus Omnitrophota bacterium
GAGATTGATTCGGCCATCTACTAAGTCTGCCGAAATCCTGAGCCATAGTCTTTATCACGAGACGAAGGACTTCGTCACTCACTTCGTTCGTTCCTCGCAACGACGGAATAAAAGTCCATTTTGAAGAACTCTAAACAAAAAGACAAAAGGAGTAAGAAAATGAAAAAATCTCTAATAGTGACCTGCGCGGCCGTTACAATGTGTTCGATAGCGTTCTCCATGATCCCATGTATGGCGGAGGCCAAGGAATTAAAAGTGGGCTATGTGGATTTAAGAAGATCTTTCCATGAGTATGAGAAAGCGCAGACACTTGACGCTGAGCTTAATGAATTTGCCGAATCAACACAGTCGAAAAGAGAGACCATGGTGGAGAACATAACAAAATTGAGAGATGAGTCTGAACTTTTGAGCGAGCCTGCCCGGCAGCAGAAACAGCAGGAGATGAATGCCAGGATACAGGAATTGCAGGAGTTTGACAGGGATAGCAGGCAGATAATACTTGAAAGGAAGGATAATCTCTTCCGGGAAGTGATAGACGATATCCAGAAGATAGTGACAGACAAGGGGACAAAAGGCGGATATGATTATATTCTTGATTCGCGCAACATAATGTATGCTGCTGACAAATATGATCTCACACAGGAAGTTATTGACGAATTGAATAAATAGTATGATTGTGACCGGACCCGGGGCCAACAAGAAATGCAGTTGCAGCAGAGGACAATAAAGAGGGAAGTTGTTTTTTTCGGCAAAGGCCTTCAGACCGGTCGGAAAGTGGAAATGAGATGTCTCCCGGCGCCTGCCGGCGAAGGGATAAGTTTTACAAGAAGCGATGTCGGCTTTTCTCCCGAAATGAAACTAAACGAAGGATTGTTCCCGGAGGGGAGCAGAAGAAGGACCGAAATAAGTTTTTCCGGGGTGAAACTGCAGACGCTGGAACACTTCATGAGCGCTTTATGGGCTCTTGGGATAGATAATCTGAAAATAGACGTGAGAGGCCCCGAACTTCCTGGGCTTGACGGAAGCGCAAAGGATTTCCTGTCCGCGCTTAAAGAATCCGGCGTGGAAGAGCAGGCGGCGACACGCAGGTATATAGAGATCGGAGAGACCATCCGGATAGAGGACGGAGAAAGGAAAATAACAGTACTTCCGAACAAAAGTTTTTCGGTGGAATACACCATAGACTATCCCCTGGATTGCATAAAAAAGGAAACTTTTCGTATAGAGCTTGATGAGGCGAGTTTTGAGAAAGAAATAGCCCCGGCAAGGACTTTCTGCATGAAAAAAGAAGCGGTTTTTTTGTTTCTCAGCGGCATGGGGAGAGGGGCAACGCTGGAAAACACTCTAGTGCTCGGCAATAAGGGCCCGGTCGGCACCAAACTAAGGTTTCCCAATGAGCCCGTGCGGCACAAGATACTTGACCTTGTCGGAGACCTTTACATGCTGGGAATGCCTGTTACGGGAGAGTTTATCTGCGAAAAGTCCGGGCACGCTCTTAATGCCCGCGTTCTAAAGGAAATATACTCAGAGTACATCCGCAAGGAACAGTGATCGCGGGGAAGCTTTTTCTTAAATTTAACAAGGCAGGGAAGGTGACGGAAATGGACAAAAAAAGAATAGACATAAAAGAAATAATGGCCAGGATCCCCCACAGATACCCTTTTCTTCTAGTTGACAGGGTGCTGGATTTCGAGGAAGGCAAGTGGATAAAGGCTCTTAAGAACGTTACTATCAATGAGCCCTTTTTCCAGGGGCATTTTCCGCAGGAACCCATCATGCCGGGAGTACTTCAGATAGAAGCCATGGCGCAGGCAGGGGGCATACTCGCGCTTCTTGACGGAAAAATGAAGGATATGCTGGCGTTTTTCATGACGGTAAACAATGTAAAATTCCGAAAACCCGTGGTTCCGGGAGATCAGCTTATTTTTGACGTCAAGGTAATAAAGGTATCAAGGGGAAGCATAGTACAATGCCATGGAGACGCATCCGTGGATGGCTCGAAGGTAAGCGAAGCAGACCTTATGTTCACTTTGGTAGACCGGGAAAAACAAAATGTCTAAAATAGGCCTTATCGCCGGCGCGGGAGCGCTGCCTGTTGAGTTCGCTTTATCAGTTAAGGCGAAAGGCGACAAGGTGGTGGTGTTCGCCCTTGAAGGAGTTGCTGATACCAGGCTGGAAGATATTGCCGATAAAGTGTACCGGTTAAAAATAACCCAATACAGAAAGTTCTTTTTTCTGCTTGTCAGTAACGGTATACGCAAACTTGTAATGCTCGGAAAATTCGAGAAAAGAGTTCTTTACGAAAAAGGCCGGGCGGGTGAGAAATACGCGGGCAAACTCAAAAAACTTTCCGACCGGAAAGATTATTCCATATTGACAGAAATAACGCGCCGCCTGGCGCTTGTAGGAGTGAAGGTTGTGGACGGTCTCGAGTATCTGTCTCAACTTCTTCCCTCGGAAGGGACTCTTACGGCGGTATCTCCCGACAACAGAGCACGGCAGGATATAGAGTTCGGATATGACGCGGCAAAGAAGATCGCGGGACTTGATATCGGACAGACCGTGGTAATAAAGAACAGAACGGTTGTGGCTATAGAGGCTATGGAAGGTACGGACGCTGTAATAGAAAGGGCTTTTTCAATAGCCGGAGAAGGTTGTGTAATGGTGAAGGTTTCGAGGCCTTCACAGGATATGAGATGGGATGTTCCCGTAGTTGGTCCGGAAACCATAAGAAAACTTGCCGAAAATAAATTCAGCGCTCTTGCCATAGAAAGCGGCAGAATGTTCGTCGTTGACGCGGAACGGTTGGTCAGGGATGCTGATCTTTCAGGAATTGCCGTACAGGTGCTTGCGTAAATCCGCTATTCTTTCCGCCGCTCTTTTAGCGGCTCCTTGCCCCCCAAGAGATATTCTTACTTTTCCGAGATCTTTTTTTATCGCGGCCATACGCTCGGGGTTTTTTGCTATCTCCAGAATCGCATGTGCCAGGTTTTTCGAGGTAAACTTGTTTTGGAGGAGTTCGGGAACCACTTCTTTGCCGGCGATAATATTTACAAGGCCCAGGAACGGTACTCTTGAAAGAAGAAGATAGAATAGATATGTCATGCGGGAGGCCTTGTATACTATTACCATCGGCTTTTCCATCATAGCCCCTTCGAGAGTAGCTGTGCCGGACGTTATAACGGCAAAAGAACATGCGCTTAGCGTTCCCGCTGTATTCCCTCGAAACCTTTCGACGGCAAGATCTTTATGGGAGGATAAAAAGGAATCGTATATTTTTTTATCAATATTCGGGCTCTCCGCGAGCAAAAACCTTGCGGAGGGAGAGGTCTTTCGTATTATTTCCGCCGCTCCCAGCATTACGGGAAGCATGTTGTTTATCTCATGTCTCCTTGACCCGGGAAGAAGAGCTATGTTGAGGCCTGTCCCGTTTTCAGCGATATCCGCGGCAGGTACTTTTCCGGCAAAAGAATCGGATAGGGGATGTCCCACAAAATCGCAGTCTATACCGTTTTCTCTTAAAAGTGTTTCTTCGAAAGGAAAAAGCACCAGGGCTTTTCTGACAAAACGTTTAATTTTCTTTATCCGCCATTTACCCCACGCCCATACCTGAGGGATTATATAGTAGACCACCGGGACGGAAGCCGACTTGAGGTAACCGGCTACTTTCATGTTGAACCCGGGATAGTCTATAAGGACGGCCATTATGGGTTTTCTTTTTTTGACAAGAGTTACGATCTGGCGATAATGCCGCCAGATATCCGGGAGTTTGTGGATTATTTCAACCGCGCCCACCATCGAAAGTTCCCTGACGTGGCGGACTATTTCTACTCCCTCCTGCGACATAAGATCTCCGCCGAATCCCCAGAAAGAAACGTCCCCGGCGAGAGGTTTGAGAGCATGGATAAGCTCAGCTCCGCGCGCGTCCCCCGAGGGTTCTCCGGCTATTATCATTATGTTAGGTTTAGTTTCGGGATTTGCCATTCTGTTTTGACAGGGATATCCATTCGCGTTGTCTCAAAGCATGGACGCGCGGTTAGTATTTATTTTCTCCAGTATGTCCAGAGCCACATTAAGGGCCTGTTTGCCCTCCTGCCCTGATACGAGAGGACGTTTTTTATGCCGCACACAATCGATAAAAGATTTCAGTTCGACTTTAAGGGGTTCTTTTTTGCGGATAGGGATCTTCTTTTTAAGGAGTTTTCTTCCGGATTTCTTAAAAAGAAAAGCCTCCTGATGCATATAGTCGAGCAGTATATATGAATCTTCCTGGAATATCCTTATTTTCCGGGTTTCCTCTTTTGTTACTCTGCTTGCCGTAATATCCGCGATAATGTTGTTTTGGAACGTAAGCCGCACATTTGCCAGGTCCTCATAATCGGAAACGGTGCTTATGCCGACAGCTTCTATATTCTTAACTTTTGACCGCACCAGACCCAGTATGATGTCGATATCGTGTATCATGAGGTCGAGGACAACCCCGACATCCTTTATGCGGCCTTTTTTCTTTATGGACCCGAGCCGCTGGCATTCTATGAACCTTGGTTTCTCTATAAAAGGTTCTATAGCCCGGACGGCCGAATTAAACCTTTCTATGTGTCCCACTTGTACTATCACTCCTTTTTGTTTGGCCAGCGAAACAAGTTCCTCGGCCTCCTCCAGCGTCTTGGTCATAGGTTTCTCTATGAGTACATGTTTTCCGGCTAGAATGAAATCTTTTGCCACTTTGTAGTGGGAAACCGTGGGAACGACGATGCTTACTGCATCAACTTTGTCGATGAGTTTTCTGTAATCCGGAAAAAATACAGTGTTATATTTTCTGGCGACATCTTTTCCGGCTTTTTCGTCTATATCACATACACCCGAAAACTCTATGCCGGCTTTATCTTTTATAGTTGAGTAGACTTTAGAGTGGAACGTACCCAGATGTCCTGTTCCCACTACCCCTATACGAATTTTGGCCATATTTTCATTTCTCCCGCGGTCATCGGCTATGTTTCACAAGATTATAACATCAAAGGAAGGAGCGGGCAAGAAGAACTGAACCGAAGCTGTTATAATCAGGGACGGTTCTGAATTTGAACCTACACCTGTCCCAGATCTGATCCCACACCCGTCCCCGCTCTCAAAGCTACACCTGTCCCTTAAGGGGGACAGGTGTAAGAACGTCTTCAGAACCGTCCCCAATGATAAACGCCGCGATCTCATTTAATTCTTCTCAAAACAGGGAATATGTGGTAGAATTTCTGACCGTTGGTGTGGCTTTGCTTTCCGGCAAGGTGACGCCGTGTTGTTTTTTGATATATAACATATTAGGTAGAAACAAGTTATAGACATGCTGGCGCGGTGGCCGAGTAGCTAGGCAGCGGTCTGCAAAACCGCGTACACCGGTGCGACTCCGGTCCGCGCCTCCAAATTTAGTATTATAGATTGCTTCGGACTTATACAGAGTCTGCCGAAATCCTGAGCCATTGAGGTACCCACATGACGAAGGGCTTCGTCGTTTTGAGTGAGGGGAGCCGAGAACTCCTCGCAAAGACGGAAGAGGGAACCAAAGGTTCCCTCCAAGCGGCCCTGCCATGAGGGACAGGAAAGAAGGCCTGCTCTCCCTCCTTGTAAAAGAGGGGGAGGCTTTCACAAGATTCGATTTAGGGTATACGCAGAAGGAAAATTCTTATATAATTGCTCAACGGGCGGATCCCAAGCCCTGCAAGCGGGAAATACAGGGGAAATGTTCTTTAAGATCGCCGGGTTGAAAAAAGCATTTCGCCGGGATGATGGAATGGCAGACATGAGAGACTTAAAATCTCTTGCCCGAAAAGGCGTGCCGGTTCGAGTCCGGCTCCCGGCACCAGAGAAGAAAAAGTAGTTGGGGCGGTTAGCTCAGATGGTTAGAGCGCCACGTTGACATCGTGGAGGTCACTGGTTCGATCCCAGTATCGCCCACCAGATTTTGCGAACGCAAAATCTGGTCCTGAGCGAGCGTAAAGAAATGCGAACAAAGTGAGCATTTTAGCGAGCGAAGGGCCAGATCTCGCTGAACAGCGAGATCTGATCCCAAAGGACGCGACGATAGGAGCGTCCGTGGGACCACCGACGAAAAAAGAACAGCAAAAATTGATCCGTGGAGTGTTTTATTTAATGTTATTGATTGCTTCGTCGTTTTGAGTGAGGAGAGCCGAGAACTCCTCGCAACGACGGGGGGGGGGAGCGGCGACGATAGGAGCGTCCGTGGGACCACCGAACTTTGCGAACAGCAAAGTTTGATCCCGTAAGATACGACGAAAAGGAGGATCTTACGGGACCGACGAAAAAAGAATAGCAAAAATTGATCCGTGGAGTGTTTTATTTAATGTTATTGATTGCTTCGTCGTTTTGAGTTAGGGGAGCCGAGAACTCCTCGCAATGACGGGGGGAAGCAATGATGGGGGGAAGCAACGACGGGATAATGGGAACCGACGGGAATTGTAAGTTATGACAAAGAAAAAAGACGAACAATTAGAAAAGATCAGGCATTCGGCGGCGCATGTTATGGCGGATGCCGTTAAACGACTGTATCCGGGAGTTAAACTCGGAATGGGACCCGCCATAGAGGACGGGTTCTATTACGATTTTGATCTTACATCCTGCGCTCTTTCTCCGGAAGATGAGGGGAAACAGTCGGACCGGATGATCACTCCCGAAGACCTTCCCGAGATCGAGCGGGAAATGAGGAAAATAGCCGCCCAGAACGCCGTTTTTGAAAGAAAAGATATGACAGTAAGCGAAGCCGAAAAGATATTTTCCAAAGAGGGAGAAACATATAAACTTGAGATCTTAAAAGATCTCTCCGGAGAGAAAACAGTCAGCATATACAGTCATCTTAATTTCAAGGATCTTTGCAAAGGACCGCATGTTGAAAATACGGGACAGATAGGTGAGTTCAAATTGCTTTCCGTGGCAGGGGCATACTGGAAAGGAAGCGAACAGAATGCCATGCTTCAAAGGATATACGCCACGGCCTTCAGGAAAAAAGAAGAACTTGACGAGTTCCTCCGGATAAGGGAAGAGGCCTTGAAAAGAGACCATAGAAAACTCGGCCGGGAAATGGATCTTTTTAGTTTTAACGACATGGCCGGCGCGGGGCTTGTTATTTATCATCCTAAAGGAGCGATGTTAAGGCGTATTATTTCCGATTACATAACTACGAAACATCTTGAAAAGGGATACGAGCTTATATCAAGTCCGCAAATACTTAAAAGTGATGTCTGGGTGAAGTCGGGGCATTACGATTATTACAAAGACAATATGTACATTTTTGAAAGCGAAAAGCAGGAATATGCCGTAAAGCCTATGAACTGCCCCGGACACATAATGGTGTATTCGTCGAAAATGAGAAGTTACCGCGACCTTCCCATAAGATACTTTGAGCTCGGGAATGTTTACAGGCATGAAAAATCAGGGGTGTTGCACGGACTTCTCAGGGTAAGAGGGTTTACGCAGGACGACGCCCATATTTTCTGTTTGAGGGAACAGGTGGAACATGAAGTCCTGAAAGTAATAGAGTTTGTAGATGAAACGCTGGAAGAGTTCGGGTTCAGCGAAATAGAGGTCGAGCTTAGCACGATGCCTGAAAAGCATATAGGGACTGAAGAAGACTGGAAAGAAGCCACTTCGGCTCTTGAGAAGGCTCTCAAGGCGAAAGGGATAACTTACGACATTAATGAGGGAGACGGGGCGTTTTACGGCCCTAAGATAGACATAAAGATAAAGGACGCTATAGGCAGGGCCTGGCAATGCGCGACTATTCAATGTGATTTCGCTTTGCCGGAAAGGTTCGATCTTAAATATACGGCTGATGACGGAACGGAAAAAAGGCCTGTAATGCTGCATCGTGTGATCCTGGGAAGCTTGGAAAGGTTTATGGGCGCCCTGATCGAGCATTACGGAGGGGATTTCCCGCTTTGGCTTGCGCCCGACCAGGTGAGAATAATACCCATAGCCGAGGCGCATAACACTTACGCTGAAAAAGTGGAAGAAATGCTGAGGTCGGCGGGTTTAAGGGTCAAGACCGACAAAAGAGACGAGAAAATGCAGAGAAAGATACGTGACGCGGAACTTGAAAAAGTCCCATACATGGCGGTTGTGGGGTCCAAAGAAATGGAAGCTTTAACGGTGTCCCTTAGAAGCAGAAAAAATGGTAATATGGGAGTTGTGTCGATAGACAAGTTAATAGAAGATCTTACCGGGGAAATAAGTTCCCGGAGGCAAAGCCCGGATAGTTCCGAGGCATCGGCCGCAAAAGGATCTTCTTAAAGAAAACAATAAACAGGGAGGCGGATCATTAGCGCATTTGAAAACAAAAGTTACGGCAGGAAATTTACGAGAAATCAGGATACTACCAGAATAAATCAGCTTATACGGGCAGCTAAGATAAGGCTGGTGGACGAAGAAGGCAACCAGTTAGGAGTGGTGAACATATCGGTAGGCATGCAGAAAGCGCTTGACGCAGGGTTGGATCTTGTAGAGGTAGCTCCGAATGTAGATCCGCCCGTCTGCCGCATAATGGATTACAGCAAGTTTAAATATGAACAGAAAAAAAAGCAGAAGCAGGCGAAAAAGAAACAGCATGTTACGCATATGAAGGAGGTAAGGTTCAAGCCGCAGATAGAGGACCACGATTACCTCGTGAAGCTTAAACACATAAAGGAATTCCTTGAAGCGAAAGATAAGGTCAGGGTATCTCTTCGTTTCAGGGGCAGAGAGAACGCGCATAAAGAGCTTGGAAGGGAGCTTCTTGGCAGGGTAGCGGCCGATGTATCGACTCTCGGGGAAGTGGACGGGAACGTTCAGTCTATGGGACGGACTATGACAATGACCATTGTCCCAAAAAGTGAGACACAGGGCTAAGTTTTGCCGTAAACAATAAAAAATCAAGAAGGGGAAATAAAGATGCCGAAACTTAAGACTAATAAAGGTGCCAGGAAACGCTTTAAGCTCACGGGTACGGGCAAAGTGAAAAGGATGAAGGAAGGCGCGAGGCACATTCTGACAAAAAAAAGCAGAAAAAGAAAAAGACGGCTGAAGGCCTCGACTATAGTGGACAAGACTTTTGAGAAAAAGATGAAAGGTCTCCTCCCATATGGTTGAGCGTTTCGCGCCTTTGGAACAAACAAAAAAGATAAGGAGACAAGATGACCAAAGTAAAACACGCCAAGAGTTCTTTGAGGCGTAAAAAAAAGATATTCAAGATCGTCAAAGGGCAGGTAGGGTCAAGGTCAAAGCTTCTTAAGACCGCTAAAGAAGCTGTCCGAAAAAGCCTTATTGCCAATTATATCGGCAGAAAAAAGAAGAAAGGCGATTTCAGGTCGCTCTGGATAACCCGGATAACGGCGGCCTGCAGGGCCCAGGGAACATCTTACAATAAGTTCATGTCCGGTATGAAAAAAACGGGCATAGCGCTTAACAGAAAGATGATATCGGACATAGCGGCAAACGATCCCGAGGCTTTTAAAGAGCTCGCGGAAAAAGTTAAAGCTTAAGATAACCTATGGTAAAACCGAATCCCCCACAGATAATGGCGGCAAGTTTTCTGTGTGTTATAATGCTTGGGGCAGCGCTTCTTTCTTTGCCCGCGGCCACTTCTTTGCCGGGCTCCCTATCGTTTATAGACGGCCTTTTTACCTCTACAAGCGCTGTTTGTGTTACAGGCCTTACGGTCGTAGACACAGGAACGATCTTTTCCTCCGCGGGGAGATGGATCTTGTTCGCGCTTTTTCAGATCGGCGGGCTTGGGATAATGACATTTTCCACGTTCTTTGCGGTTCTCATGGGACGTAAGATCGGGTTTAGCGAGACCGACGTAATCAAGAGCTCTATGGACCGGCATAGTGTCTTTGGAATGGAGAGGCTTATACTGTACATTCTGGGATTAACGTTTACTATAGAAGCGGTGGGCGCTGCGCTGCTTTTTTTGAGATGGAGAGCAACAATGTCATGGACCGCGGCGGAGACCTTAACTCAGGCTGTATTCCATTCCGTCTCAGGGTTTTGTAACGCGGGATTTTCACTGTTCGGAGATTCATTTTCGGCATACAGAGCCGATCCGTGGATAAACATTATCATGATGGGGCTTATTGTCGCGGGGGGAATAGGGTTTATCGTTCTGATGGACGCAGCCGGGCTGTTCCGGAAGTCTCGCGGAACAAAGAACTTGAGCTTACAATCTAAAGTAGCGATAACGACCTCTGCCATTCTCATTTTAGGGGGCGCCGCGTTGATATTTCTTTTCGAAAGAGGGAATCTGTTAAAGGGAATGGGAATGGGTGAAAGCCTTTTGGCGTCGTTTTTTCAGTCTGTTACGGCCAGGACCGCCGGGTTCAATACTGTTAATATAGCCGGCATGGCTTCTCCCGCCCGGCTTGTTCTTATCTTTCTTATGTTTATCGGGGCATCGCCGGGGTCTACGGGGGGAGGAATAAAAACATGCACTTTCGCTGTTCTTGCCGTGACGGTTTACGGTATAATGAGGAACAAGGCGCGTACATCGTTTTTCGGGAGATCCGTGCCGATGCAGATAATAAGAGAAGTGATCGTTATAATATTTCTCGCTATAGCCTGGATATTTGCGGCTACGATCGCCCTGACATATCTGGAGCGGAATAACCCGGCTATTTCGGGAAACTTTATGGGCGCGTTTTTCGAAGTGGTGTCAGCGTTCGGTACGGTTGGGTTGTCTACGGGAGTAACGGCAGGATTAAGTTTTGGCGGGAAAATATGTATAATACTGACAATGTACGCGGGAAGGATAGGGCCGCTTACTCTGGCTTTAGCGGTGGCGTTCAGGCCCCGGGCCGACAGATATTCGTATCCCGAAGAGAACATAATGGTAGGGTGATGGTGGAGTTATGCAAAATGGACTATTATTCCGTCGTTGCGAGGAACGAACGAAGTGAGTGACGAAGCAATCCCAACATATATAATAAGTTATGAGGTTGCTTCGGTCGCTTTGCTCCCTCGCAATGACGTGAAAAGTCCATTTTGCATAACTCTAAGGATGATGATAGTAAGGGGGGAGAGATGAAACAGTACGCGGTAATAGGACTTGGCCGGTTTGGATCCAGTGTCGCGATAGCCCTGGCGGAAAAGGGACAGCAGGTACTGGCTATAGACTCCAACGAAGAACTTGTGCACGATGTTATGGAAAACGTGACAAAGGCGGTATGTCTTGACGCTGTAGATGAAAAAGCCGCCAGAGCCGTCGGGCTCCAGAACGTTGATGTCGCTGTCTGCGGGGTGGGCACCAATGTCGAGTCGAGCATATTGATAACTTTGCTCCTCAAAGATCTTGGTATACCTGTTATTATCTGTAAAGCTACCAGTAACGCCCATAAGAAAGTATTGGAAAAAGTCGGAGCGACGAAAGTGATCTTACCGGAAAAGGATACCGGAGAAAGGGTGGCGGAAACGCTGGTTTCTCTTTCGGACACGGTTTTGGATAGAATAGGGCTTGCGGGAGGGGCAAGCATAATAGAATTTGTTCCTCCGAAAGAATTTATAGGGAAAAGCCTGCGGGAACTTGACATGAGGGTTTCTTACGGGGTGAACGTCATAGCAATGAAAAAAAAGGCGGAGAAAACGCCCTCGGGAGAAGCGCTGGAGGAAGATAATATCAATGTTACGCCGCAAGCGGATGACATAATAGGGAAAAAGGATATTCTAATAATTTTCGGAGAGAACGAAAGAATAGAGGAAATTAGAGACAGGTTCCGGTCGTCCTTAACGGACAAAGAAAAATGAGCATATTAGAGAAAATAAAGGCGATAGAAAAAGAGTTCGAGGCGGTTATAGCTGAATGCGGCAGTCTCGAAGAAGTGGAAGCCGTTAAGGTGAAGTTTCTCGGAAGAAAAGCGGAACTTACGGGAGTGCTGAAATCCGTCGCGTCGCTTCCGGCTGATGAAAAAAAACAGGCGGGAAAAGCAGCCAATCTTCTAAGGGGGAAAATATCGTCCGCTCTTGAAGATCTAAAAGAGGGGATGTCGGCAAGAAGCGCCGGGAATGCCGGAGAACTCGATGTGACGTTGCCCGGGACGAGTCTTTCCCCGGGGGCTCTTCACCCTCTTACACAGGTCATGGACAGGATAAACGATATTTTTATATCTATGGGGTTTTCCATAGCCGAAGGCCCGGAAATAGAAACGGAATTCTATAATTTTGAAGCGCTCAATATACCCTTAGATCATCCTTCGCGGGATGCTTTTGACACTTTTTATGTTGAAGGCAAATATCTTTTGAGGAGCCATACCTCTAATGTACAGATACATGTGATGCAGGCCGAGAGGCCGCCTCTTCAGGTAATAATGCCCGGAAGGGTATACAGGCCCGATGCCGTGGACGCGTCGCATTGTTTTATGTTCCATCAGGTCGAGGGGCTTATGGTCGGACGGGACATAAAGTTCTCCGATCTTAAGGGGACCCTGTCGAGTTTTTGCCGGGCAATGTTCGGCGAAGATATAAAAACAAGGTTAAGACCGCATTTTTTCCCGTTCACAGAGCCGAGCGCGGAAGTTGATATTACCTGCATAATCTGCCGGGGAAACGGCTGTAGAGTTTGTAAACATTCCGGTTGGCTCGAAATACTGGGAGCCGGAATGGTAGACCCCACGGTGTTCAAAGCCGTAGGCTATGATCCTGAAGAGTATACGGGATTCGCTTTCGGCATGGGAGTCGAAAGAATAGCAATGCTTGTTTACGGTATAGATGACATCAGGTTTTTTTATGATAACGATATAAGGTTCTTAAGGCAGTTCATTTAGGGTGTTACACGGTTTTAATCTGACCTGTATTGTGATAGTGTTTTGAATTCAGTTAAAATGTTGCTACGAAGCGGTACTGTTTAAATTAAAATCGTATTACATAGAGGGACGGAATGAAATTAAGTTATAACTGGATAAAAGATTACATCGATATTGATGTAACTCCGGAGTTGCTGGCGGAGAAACTTACGATGACGGGGTCGGAAGTCGGCGGGATAGAGGAAGTGAACGGCGACTTTGTGATGGAGCTTGAGATAACGTCAAACAGGCCGGATTGCCTTAACATGCTGGGCCTCGCGCGCGAGGCGGCGGCGATATTCGGTAAAGATATCAAAATGCCGGCTGTAAAAGTCATAGAAGAATACGCTTCCGGAAAAGATGATACTATAGAGTTCGAGATCCGCTCTCCCCATCTTTGTCCGAGGTACACGGCGCGTATCATACGCTCCGTGAAAGTTCGGGAAAGTTTCGGCAGGGTATCCGAAAGGCTCACGAGTCTGGGAGTGAGAAAAGTCAATAATGTTGTGGATATAACGAATTTTTGCCTTATGGAAAGCGGCCAGCCGATGCATGCCTTCGATCTTGACAAGATAAAAGGTAAAAAAATCGAGATAAGGCAGGCCCAAAAAGGCGAAAAGATAACTACTATAGACGGAGTTGAGAGAGAGCTTAAAACAGATATGCTTGTTATTGCCGACAAAGGAAGGCCCATCGCCATAGCCGGTGTCATGGGCGGAAAAGACACGGAAGTGACTTCAGGGACGAAGAATATTCTCCTTGAGAGCGCCTATTTCGATCCCGTTTCAATACGGAGAACATCACGCGTTCTGGGATTATCCAGCGATTCCAGCTACCGCTTTGAAAGGGGAGTGGATAAGTCTTCGGTAAAAAGTTCATCGGACAGAGCCGCCGCTCTTATTTTGGAAGCGGCGGGCGGCAAAGCCGGGCTTTTTTATGATAGCGGCCCTTACGGGGAGGATAGGAAAGAAATAGAGATAGATGCAGCGAGAGTCAGCGCGCTTCTGGGAACAAATGTCAGGGAAGAGGAAATCGCCGGCATACTCGGCCGGCTTGGCATGGAGACCGTTCCAGGAGAAAGCGGAAAAATAAAAGTGTCCGTCCCTGTTTTTAGAGAGGATATTTCCCGTCCGGCGGATCTTGTTGAAGAAGTGGCCAGGATATACGGATATGACAGGATCCCGGATACAGTCCCCACTCCAGCGCCATGGTCCCCCCGCAAGTCAAAGGAAAGACAAGTAAACGAAAAAATAAAAAAAACGCTTATAGCCATGGGGCTTAACGAAATAATGACGTACAGCCTGATAAGCGAAAAGTCGGCCGGTGTTTTCGATGGTTTAGTTAAAGGGCGGATAAAAATAATGAACCCGCTTTCAGAGGAACAGGGGATTCTCACCCCGCACCTTGTCGACGGAATGTTAAAGGCGGCCGCGTGGAACGTTAACAGGGGAAATAAAGACCTTATGTTCTTTGAGACGGGAAAAAT
This sequence comes from Candidatus Omnitrophota bacterium, assembly GCA_041667545.1. GTDB lineage: Bacteria > Omnitrophota > Gorgyraeia > Tantalellales > Tantalellaceae > SLID01. The sequence goes on from JBAYES010000027.1 coordinate 14,299, forward strand.
ATACAGCCGGCCCGAAAAAAAAGAGGAATTCGTCGAAATGCCCGTTCTTTCCGTCGGAATGACGGGGAATGTTTACAGAAACTGGATGGAAGGAGAGAAAAAAGCGGATATATATAGACTGAAGGGTGTTTTAGAAAATATGGCGCGGCATATCAGAGTGGAATTTTGTTTCCGGTCGGACAAAATAGAAGGCATAAAAAACGCGGCGGCAATATTAATGGGCAATGTAAAAATAGGGTTTCTCGGGGAAGTTGCCGTGGATAAGCTCGAAATATACGGGATATCGCAGGATGTTTTTGTTGCGCAGATAGAACTCCGGGAAGTGTTCAAAAATTCCGTTCTCAGGGGAAGGTACTCGCCCATACCAAAATTTCCGTCGTCGTCCAGAGATATCTCCGTTCTTTGTGACAAGAGCGTTCCCGCCGCGGATATAAAAGTCATGGTAGAAAAAACCGGCGCCGGCATGGTTGAAAATGTGGATATCACCGATATGTATGAAGGAAAGCAGATACCTTCCGGCAAAAAAAGCGTCACACTCAGCGTTACCTACGGCCTTGCCGCGAGGACCCTTACCGACCAGGAAGTTTCCGAAATGCATTCCAGAATAAAAGAACAACTATCCTCAAAGCTAAAAGTAACCTTTCGCTGATCCGATTACTGACTCGACTCGCGGAGGGGTCTCTTCGATCCTTCCCCATGGAATTTCTTAACGCCTTTCGTATGTCGTTTTTCGACCTTGCAGAACTCACCCTCCTCCGCCAAATTTTTTATTTGGCTTCGGAGGGTTCAAACATCTGCAAGTGTTGTATTTTGTCAAAAAACGACATACGAAAGTCTAAAATTCCAAACGGGGACCCCTTGATCAAAGAGACCCCTCCGCGAGTCAGGAGCGGGAGCGCCGATCCCGGTCTTATCTGGGTTTTAAGGAGCAGTAAAGATACAAGGGTCTGGTGTTCCCGGAGAGGGCGTTGGACGACCGAGCGGGCATGGTCCCCTATGGCACGGGCCATAGGGGGAGCGAGGTCGTCCGTCGAGCGAAGATTTTCTCGCCGGGAAAATCTTTGCGTTCCTCGCAGGGAATGCCAGACCCTTGTATCATCGGTGCTGCAACTTTCTTGACACTATGACACAGCGGGAAAGTTTGCTTGGGTCTTGCGGGGGTGGTATACTATATGTGCGGGTCTGTGGTGTTCGTGACTGGGAACAGAGAATTTGACCAATGCTTTCGAACTGGGAGCCTGACTTCGGACGCCTCTTGGGGCAACCGGGAGGGCACCCACCTGGATTACCAGGTCGATAATTCTCTTTCTTTTGGACGGCATTATGGTCCGGGGGCCGGATAATATCCGGCCCTGTTTTTAATGTACTGTTTGGGAAGATGTGAACGTATCTGAAAACCTAAAATGAAGAGGGCACATGGATCTTTTTGAGAAAGCGTCTGAAGAAGCCAGGCATTTGCCTCTTGCTGCCAGGATGCGCCCCGAGAAGCTTGAGGATTTCGCCGGACAGAAACATATACTCGCAGAAGGTAAACTTTTAAGAAGGGCCATAGAGGCCGACAGTATAAGTTCGGCAGTTTTTTACGGCCCTCCCGGGACAGGAAAGACCGCCCTTGCCGGGATAATATCGAGAAAGACCGGCGGAGATTTTGTGAGAAAGAACGCTGTTTCAAGCAATGTCGCCGAAATGCGCGAAGTTATAGATTCTGCCGGGAAGAAAAGGGTGCTTAACGATAAAAAGACCATACTTCTGCTTGATGAGATACACAGGTTCAACAAGGCCCAGCAGGATATACTTCTTCCGGAAATCGAAACGGGAAACATTATTCTAATAGGAACTACCACGGAGAACCCTTTTTTTTCCGTGAACTCGGCGCTTCTTTCTAGGAGCCAGGTGTTCGAGTTCGTGAGGCTGGAGGATAGTGAAATTATCTGGCTTCTAAAAAAGGCGCTGCAAGATAAAGAGCGCGGATTTGGAAATTCCGGAGTCATCGTGGACGAGAAGGCTCTGGAACATATAGCCGGGATGTCGGACGGTGACGCGAGGCGCGCTTTGGGAGCTCTTGAAATAGCGGTTATTACAACTCCTCCCGGAAAAGACGGACGGGTGGCAATTACGGTCTCCGTCGCGGAAGACTCTATCCAGAGAAAGAGCATAGTATACGACAAAAACGGAGACGCGCATTATGACGCCGCAAGCGCGTATATAAAAAGTATGAGGGGCTCAGACCCCGACGCGGCTATCTACTGGCTCGCGAAAATGATCACAGCCGGGGAAGATCCGAGGTTTATCGCCCGGCGGCTTGTTATTTGCGCGTCTGAGGACGTTGGGAACGCCGATCCCGAGGCCCTTGTTCTGGCGAACGCGGCAATGCAGGTTTCCGAGTTCATTGGTTTTCCGGAAGCAAGGATACCCCTTGCGCAGGCCACGATCTATGTTGCATGCGCCCCGAAAAGCAATTCTTCCTACGAGGCCATAGACAAAGCTATCGGAGATGTGAAGGGGGAAAGGACGCGCGAAGTGCCAGATCATCTTAAGTCGACAGGATACAAAGGCGCGAAATCTCTGGGCCGGGGTGTAGGATACAAATACGCCCATTCCTATGAAGGGCATTATGTGGAGCAGGAATACGCGCCGGATAAGAAAACTTATTATGTCCCCGGAGAATTGGGGTATGAGAAAACCATCAAAGAAAGGATGAACCGCCTGAAAATTCCGAAAAAAAAGGACGGCGCGAATTGAAAGAAAAGGCAGTAGTGATAAGCACAAAAGAACGCGAAGCGCTTGTAAGAACTGTCCCGAACGAAAAATGTTCCGGGTGCTGTTCCTGCGGGGCATCTAAAAGCAGAAGTTTCATTGTGCCTTTAGGGGGAATGAGTTCCCCTAAAGAGGGGGATATTCTGGAGATAGAGGTTAACCCGTCCTCCATGATAGGAGTGTACTTGATCCTTTATGCTATTCCTCTTTTGGTATTTGTTCTTGCCCTAATAGGCGCTTACGCGGTTACAGCCTCGCCTTTACTGAGTTTTGCTCTCGCCTCCTCTGTTCTCGGGGCGGTGTACTTGGCTATAGGATACATAGTAAGAAGATCTCCGGCACTTCTCCCGGCCGTATGCGTTAAGAAAACGGATGACATCGAGCTCTGATTCTCCCCCGAACCCGATTTTTATCGCACCTTTTGAAAAACCAAAGCGGTTGTTTACATATGCGGCGATAAAAGGTAGAATGATAACCGTTCTAAGGCGGAAGCAGGGAAAAAGGAGGCGGAACATGTTTCATCAGACCAAACAGATGGTTCCCAAAAAGGTTTTTTTTACCAAGGGAGTCGGTACCCAGAAAGCGGAACTTAGAAGTTTTGAATTGGCGCTGAGGGACGCGGGGATAGAAAAATGTAATCTGGTCTCGGTATCAAGTATTCTGTCGCCTTCTTGCCAGGTAATATCACGGAGTGAAGGGGTAAAGGAACTTTGTCCGGGCATGGTCACGTTTGCCGTAATGGCGCGATGCGCTTCCAATGAAGCGCACAGGCTTATAGCCGCAAGCGTGGGATGCGCAGTCCCGGCCGATCCCAACGCTTATGGGTATCTGAGCGAGCATCACGCCTACGGTCAGAACGAAAAAACCGCCGGGGATTTTGCTGAAGACATCGCGGCGGCGATGTTGGCCTCTACTCTTGGATTAGAATTTGACGAACAAAGGTCATGGGACGAGAATAGGGCTATATACCAGCTCAGCGACAAGATAGTCCGCGCGAGCAACATAACCCAGACAGCGGTTATAGGGTCTGAGGGAGATTTTACTACAGTCCTTGCCGCGGCGATATTTTTGTTTTGACAGGTTTTGTGTCAGAGAATAAAGCAATACCAAAAATAGGGGGGTGAAATGTACAGAATGATAGCGGCATCAGCGGCTGTTGCGGTTCTTTTGGTCTCATCATCAGTCATGGCCGGGGAGTACAAAAAATGGGAAGATGTTACATCGTCACGCAAACCGGTAAAGATATATGTGGAGAAAGTGACGAATGCTACAGATAACCCGAAAATAAGCGAAGAGAGATCGACAGAGGTGGTAAAGAAAATGTTTGAAAACAGAATATCCACCAAGTTCGACGTTGTAGAGTCCAAAGATGCGGCCGATATAGTGTTCAAAGCCGAAATAAGCGAATATGTGTGGATGGAAAAAGCGCCTATAACAAATATTCACAGCGCCGGCGCCATAGTGATGGATCTGGCGACACGGGGAAGTAAAAATTACGCCAGAAAGTTCATTAACTATCAGATAAGCGATGCCGGGACGGATAACGAACTCCTTGAGGGGGAGACAATGGTCACCTTGAAACAAGCGGGTATGCCCGAAGAAAAAAGCTACGAAATGATGTATGAGAGAGGCGGGAAGATGCTGGCAAGGGACATATTCAGAAAGAGAAAAAGGAGTTCGCTTCGTCCGGGAGAATGATAATAAGGAAAGGAAATAGCGAAAAAAAATGATAGACGAAATATTGAGAATGGCTGATGGTCTTGATGTGCATGAGAACCGTCGGGAAGACCCCGAATATATAGAACTTGTAGTGTATGCAAAAGACATAGCCTCATGGGAAAAAATATTCGAAGAAACTCTGGGCCCTGCGGCAAAACCCCCGGGAAGTAAAGCCACAGACGAACACGCGATGATGACGGATGAGTACGGAGGGATAGAAAAGACGCAGACTTTATATATGAAGCGGGACGAATCGACGCTTGTACTGGTAATGCTTTGGCCGTGGCAGGATAAGGCGCATGTGACCGTAAAGATGGTCTTTATGAAAGGGGGATAAGCTATGTGTGGAAGATCGGGGATATTTTTTTCGCTTCTGGCTGCTTTGCTTATCGGGTACCTCGGATTTAACTGCCATGCTCAAACAAGAAGCCTTCAAGATCTGCAGGCGGAGATAAGGGCGAATGTCAGGCGTGAGATGGGAATAGATGCCTCCGCGCCGGAGAGAAGAACGGCCGTAGCGGTACTGGATACCGAAAAACCTTCTTCTCGAGGAAAAGATGACAAAAATCCCGGCAACTTAGATCTCGTAAAAATTTTAGCGGCGATTATCATTACCTTTGGTTTGACAACATTGTTCATTAAAAGATCAGGGAAAAAGAAAACAAAACAGGAACATTCAGGGATGTCTCCGGATAGGGATGAAGAAAAAGCCCCTGTCATCGAACAACAAAGAAAAGAAAGATCAGTATTTCTCGATGAAGACGGCTCCCGGAAAGAAACTGCGATAGATATTTATGAAAAAATAGAACGGCTTCAGGCGTTAAAAGATAAGGGAGTTCTTTCGGAAGAAGAATTTTCAGGAAAGAAAAAAGACCTTCTGAACAGGATATGATGATATGCTCCACTTTTTCCCGCCGGATTGAACAAGTTTAACGGAATACTCAGGTTCCTGACCGATAGTAAATGGAAAACATGTTTTTTTTAAAAGGCCTTATAATAGGCTTGCTTATAGCGGCTCCGGTAGGGCCTATAGGGATATTGTGTGTTAATCGCACTCTTTCCGGCGGACGGATGGCGGGGTTTGTTTCAGGGCTTGGAGCGGTTACCGGGGACGGGTTTTATGCCGCTGTAGCGGCCTACGGCATAACAGTAATAACGTCATTCCTGTCGGCTAATCGGCTATGGCTCACGCTTGCCGGAGGGGTCTTTCTGGCGATAGTCGGTATAAGGGTAATGCTGACAAAGGTATATTTTACGGAAGATGAGACAAAGCAGAAGAATCTCGCGGAATATTATGTCTCAGCTGTCCTTGTTACTTTGAGTAACCCCGTAACGGTTGTAATATTCGGCGCGGTTTTCGCCATATTGGGATTGGGGCATGAGGATGCGGGTCTACTGGCACCGACGGCCATGGTGCTTGGAGTTATCGCGGGAGCGGCTTTGTGCTGGTTCCTGTTAAGCTGGGCGGTCAACGCTCTACGCTCAAGGTTCAGTTTCTCCGCTCTTGAGATCTTTAACAGGATATCGGGCGCGGCGCTTATGGGTTTTTCATGCCTCGTCGCAGCGTCGGCTTTAGGTTTTGGAAAGTAGATATGGTGAACAGGCCGCAAAAAAATAAAAAATATAAAAAAGGAAAACAAAATGAAAGATCAAAATGGCGGAAGTAATTCGTTCTATCATATGGGGATAGCGCCGCGTATGCTGGACCTTCTTGACAAAATGAAATTTACGGTGCCTACCCCCATACAGTACAAGGCAATTCCAGCCGCTATTGAAGGCGAGGATGTTATAGGAATAGCGCAAACCGGAACAGGCAAGACTCTTGCTTTCGCGGTACCCAGCGTTCAGGGCCTTCTCAGGAAAAAAGGACGTTGCCTGGTCCTCGTTCCCACGCGTGAACTCGCTTTACAGGTAGATGAGACCTTTAGGAAAATAGCTCCGGCTTTCGGGTTGAAGACGGTTGTAATAATCGGCGGGGCGTCCATGGACAAACAGCTTTCTGAACTGAGAAAAAAGCCCAGAGTTATAATTGCCACTCCCGGCAGGCTTATGGATCACGTACAGCAGAAAACGATTAAACTTGCCGATGTGGAAATACTGATCCTTGACGAAGCTGACCGCATGCTGGACATGGGCTTCCTGCCGGACATAAAACGTATACTTAGTTTTATACCGAAAGAGAGACAGACAATGCTTTTTTCCGCGACCATCCCCGGGACTATACTAAAGATAGCTTCCACAGAGATGAAACTTCCTGTACACATAGAAGTCGCTCCGTCGGGAACCGCCGCCGAAAAAGTTTCGCAGGAACTTTTCATAGTAAAAAAAGAAGATAAAAAACGTATTTTGGGAAAGATATTGAGTGAATATAAGGGATCTGTCCTGGTTTTTTCCAGGACAAAGATTGGCGCAAAAAAGATAACCTCAACGGTTAAGAATATGGGGCATCGAGCCGCCGAAATACATTCAGACAGAACCCTCGGGCAGAGAAAAGAAGCTCTGGAAGGATTTAAACGGGGGAGATACAGAATACTTGTGGCTACGGATATTGCCGCGAGAGGGATAGACGTTACCGGAATAGAGCTGGTCATAAATTTTGATCTTCCCGATGACACGGAAAATTATGTGCATAGAATAGGCCGTACGGGCCGGGCGGGTTTGGAAGGAAGGGCGATCTCTTTTGCTACTCCCGAACAGGGGAACGACGTTCGAAATATAGAAAGGCTTATCAAGACCTCTCTTCCTATTCTGGAGCATCCTGATTTTCCCGCTGAGAAATTTATTTCTTCTTCCGGAAGCAAAAAAAGACCTTTCCGCGGCGCGAGAAAAAAGGTACCGGAGAGGACAAAAAGAAGAATAAGAAGATGAGAAGAGGTATTCAATGAAAACAAAACTTAAACCCCTCGAAATAGGGGATCTTACGATAAAAGTGCCCATCATACAGGGTGGTATGGGGGTAAGAGTCTCCACTTCCCGCCTTGCATCGGCTGTTGCCGAATGCGGAGCCGCTGGAACCATAGCAAGCGTGGGCCTTCCGCCCGATAACATGAAGAACCGGGAAGATATTCCCAGAGCCTGCAGAGAATATCTGCAAAAAGACATAAGACTTGCGAGAACGATGACTTCCGGAGTGATAGGGGTCAACATTATGGTCGCTTTGAGCAATTATGAAGATATTGCCCGGGCCACCGCCGGAGAAAAAGTCGATTTTATAATTTCCGGCGCTGGACTTCCGCTAAGATTACCTGAATATACAGAAGGTTCCGGGGTCAAGCTTATTCCCCTGATCTCGTCGGCAAGAGGAATGGATGTAGTGGCTCGTACATGGAAAAGAAGATACAATGTTCTTCCCGACGCGGTCATAGTGGAAGGCCCTTTGTCGGGGGGGCACATAGGAGGACATTCCATTGAAAAATTAAAGGCTGGTAATTTGACAAGTTTGGAACAGACTCTCAAAGAAGTTATAGAGGCGGTAAGGGAATATGAAAAGGTAAAAAAAGAAAAGATCCCGGTTATAGCCGCGGGAGGGGTATTTGACGGTAAAGATCTGGCGAAATTCCTGAAGTTAGGCGCCGGTGGAGTGCAAATGGGAACTAGATTCGTAGCTACAGAAGAATGTTCGGTTGCCCGGGCGTTCAAGGACCTTTATGTGAATTCAGATGAAAGTTCCCTGGTGTTTATCCAGAGCCCCGTAGGCATGCCGGCAAAAGTCCTTAAGACCAAATTTGTGGAAGATGTATTGAGAGGCGAGCGAAAACCCATAAGCTGTGTTTACAGGTGTTTGAGAACATGCGACCCTAACGAGGCTCCCTTCTGTATAGCGAAAGCCCTCATAGACGCGGCGGAAGGGGATATGGATAACGCGCTTGTACTGGCCGGTTCCCGGGTATCTGAGATAAAAAACATTGTTACAGTAAAAGAGCTCATAGACGGTATAGTACAAGAAGCGGAAGAGGTTTTGTAAAGAAAGCGCTGACTACCCGGAGCAATTAAGTTCTCCGGGGAAGGGGAGTTAGTTGTGAAATACGCTGCGGCGGGAATTCAAAAACGAAAGATCAACAGAAGAGCTCGGACAAAGATCATAGCCACAATAGGCCCGTCCAGCCAGGGATACGGTGTTCTCAGGCGTATGGTAGCTTCAGGTCTCAATGTGGCGAGGATAAACTTTTCACATGGTACGCATGCGGAACATCTTGAGAAAATAAAAGTTATCCGGCGTATAAACGCGAAGTACAGAAGACATGTAGAGATACTCCAGGATCTGGAGGGATACAGAATAAGGATCTCGAAGTTTTCGGGTAAAGAGGGAAAGTTTTTGAAAAAAAATTCCAGGGTTGTTATCACCGGAGGATCCGACAACGGAGACAGCGCGGTGATACCTATGGACTATGAAGGGGATTTTAGGAAAATAGGAAAGGATCAGCTGATATATATAGACGACGGGAATATCATATTGAAGGTCAAAAGCTGTACGGAGAAAAAAATATCGGCTGTTGTGATCGAAGGGGGACTTCTTAAGGAGAGAAAAGGGGTCAACATGCCCGGAGTAAAAATACCTTTTTCCGGAGTGACCGAAAAAGACATCAGGGACCTTAAGTTCGGCGTAGACCATAAAGTGGATTATATGGCTCAATCTTTTGTAAGAACTGCCGCGGATGTCAGGACTATAAAGAACAGGGTTAAACAAAAATTGCCGCAATGCCGGATAATCGCTAAAATAGAATCCAGGGAGGCGATAGGAAATATAGACGATATTATAGACGCCTCTGACGCGATAATGATAGCCAGGGGAGACATGGGGATAGCCGTCCCCATACACATGATACCGGTCATACAGAAAATGATAATATACAAGTGTAACCGCAAAAAGAAACCGGTTATTACGGCTACTCAGATGCTTGAACATATGACGGAACATTCCCGTCCGACAAGGGCCGAAGTTACCGATGTAGCCAATGCTATACTTGACGGGACCGATTTTGTAATGCTTTCCGGAGAAACAGCGGCCGGAGCTTTTCCCGTTGAGTCGGTTATTACAATGGACAAGATAATAAAGTTCACCGAGACATATGAATCGGATATCAAAAAAAGAATGGCAGTTTAAAGAGTTCTGCAAAATGGCGTTTTCACGTCATTGCGAGGGAGCGAAGCGACCGAAGCAACCTTATAACTTATTGTATTTACTGAGATTGCTTCACCCGCCTTTGGCGGGTTCGCAAAGACGTTGGAGGGAGATTGCTTCACCCGCCTTTGGCGGGTTCGCAAAGACGTTGGAGGGAGATTGCTTCGGCCCTATGCTAAGTTTGGCGGAATCCTGAGCCATAGACTTTATCACGATACGAAGGGCTTCGTCACTCACTTCGTTCGTTCATAGCAAAGACGGGATAAAAGTATATTTTGCAGAGGCCATAGTTTAATAACAAAGGAGGAAGATATGCCCTATGACAGCAGTCTTGATGTATGTATGGCCAAGAAGGTCTGGGAAGAAGGACCTGACCGTATAACCGTCAGCGTTTTTTCGTACAATAACGGCCAGAAAAAAATGCAGATATCACGGGAAAACAGGAACGCGGAAGGAGAATACAGATTTGCCAAGCTTGGAAGATTGACCAAGGAAGAAGTTGAAGCGGTCCTGCCCCTGATGCAGGAAGTTATCAAGGAAATGTAACCATTTCGATGAGAGGGCTGGCATATGCTGTAAAAGCCGTACAAGAGGCGGCAACCATTGCGATATCATGTCACGTTAATCCCGACGGAGACACGGTCGGGTCTATGCTGGCTTTGGGCTTAGGCCTTGAGAAGTTCGGCAAGACGGTTACCCTGATAAGCCCGGAAGAGATCCCTCCGCAATATTCCACCCTGCCCGCAGCGGAGAGGGCAAAAAGAAAGCTCAGCAAAAACGTAGATCTCGCGATAACGGTAGACTGCAATTCCGGAGATATGGTGGGTCCCGTTCTTGAAGATTTGCGGAAAAGGGCCAAGCTTATACTCGCCATTGATCATCATAGTCTCAGGGAGCCCTATGAAAACATCTCTCTTATCGACGTTTCCGCGGCGGCGGTGGGAGAGATGGTCTATACTCTTCTTAACAAACTTAAAGTGCATATAGACCGGGATATAGCCCGGAACATTCTAACGTCGATAATTGTGGAGACCGGATCGTTCCGTTTGCCTTCGGTAAATGCCAGGACTTTCGGTATATGCGAGTCTCTTATCCGGACAGGGGTCGACTTTAACGATCTTGTAGAGACAGTCTTTTGGAAGAAGAACAGGCAGGCCGCGGTACTTGCGGGACTGTGTATGTCGAGATGCAAATTTATTGCGGACGGGCGTCTTGCATGGACCACAGTGAAGTCCCGGGACTTCAAATCTACAGGCGGAAAAGACAGGGATGTAGACCCTGTCCCCGATGAAATAAGGGCGATAAGCGGAGTGGATATAGTTGTGTTTTTCAGGGAACAGAACGGAGGCAGATTAAGAGTAAGCCTGCGGTCTAAAAAAGAGATTAATGTTGGACTGCTTGCCAGGGAGTACGGCGGCGGCGGGCACCCTGATGTTGCCGGCTGTGTGATAAAAAATTCGCCGGGAGAGATAAAGAATTTTCTTTCTGAAGCGGAAAAATTTCTGGACTTATAGAATCAACAAGATGCGAAGAAAAAACCTCCGATAAACCTGCTTTTTTATAATTAACTTTACAGAAGCCCTCAATAGTGATAGAATACAGGTGTCATGGAAGAAAGAAGAGCTTATTCCAGGTATAATGTTGCTTATTGTGCGGAGCAGGACAAGGAAAAAAACAGGAAACTTGTTCAGCTTGAGGACATAAGTAACGGCGGAGCGAGTTTCGTGACGGAGGAAGAGCTTTATAAGGGACAGAAGCTTGATTTTAGAGTCTTCCTCAGAAATAAAATGTTCGAGATGGAAGTTATTGTCGCTCATGTGGAGGCTCTTAATGACGGTCTATGCGTTATCGGAGCGCGGTTCATTGATCCTTCCGAGGAGTTCGTCATGATGCTGGAAACAGAAATACAAGAGATAGAGGACAGACAGCAAGAAACAGGTTGTGACAGAGAGACTTTTAGAGAGGCTTCGATAGAATACCAACAACGAAAGACTTTTGAGCTGCTGTCGGAACTTGGGAGTAACACATAAGAGTAGCATTCCGGGGAGATCCCCAAATATCCAAGACTTAAATTCCGAGAAAGATTTCCGCTTGCCATAATCCGGAGCTATGTTATAATCTCATAAACCGGGTGCCGCGGTAGCTCAGCCGGTAGAGCAGAGGACTGAAAATCCTTGTGTCGGCGGTTCAATTCCGTCCCGCGGCACCATAAAAAACCCCCTTGAGAACAGAAAAAGGGGGTTTTTTATGGCAAGCGATCGATAAGGGCGGTTGCCACATCGGCGATCGCTTGATATTTTTGTATCGTAATCCCGGGGAAATAAATTTTCCCGTTCTTCCGAAACAAAAATATTCCGCCGCGGTCCGGGCAAAATATTGGGAAGAGCTCCAATATTTTGCCCGTCCTTACGTTTCATAAAAACTTCCTTGAGAACATAGAGTTCTGCGAAACAGCGTTTTTACGTCGTTGCGAGGGAGCGAAGCGACCGAAGCAATCTTATATATTATTGTATTTATTGAGATTGCTTCACCCGCCTTTGGCGGGTTCGCAAAGACGTTGGAGGGAGATTGCTTCGGCCTTATGCCAAGTCTGCCGAAATCCTGAGCCTCGTATGTTCCCACGAAACGAAGGGCTTCACCCGCCTTTGGCGGGTTCGCAAAGACGTTGGAGGGAGATTGCTTCGGCCTTATGCCAAGTCTGCCGAAATCCTGAGCCTCGTATGTTCCCACGAAAC
>JBAYES010000028.1:0-26131 GCA_041667545.1 Candidatus Omnitrophota bacterium
ATAAATAAGATCTTCAGAAAGATGTTCGGCCTTAAGATCGCGGTATCTTCTATCGCCGGCTTCCGAGATCAAGTTGCCCGTGAAGCTAAACCTCTCTATGAGAAGATCAAAGAACAATTGAAAGAAGCAGAGATGCCTGGCGCACATAATGCGGGACCTTGAAAAGGTTATCAAATACTGGGATGAGGAAGATCTGGAGACGGTAACATATTGCAAGAGGCTTATGGAAATACTAATGAGAGGAATTGACCTGCCCGCCGTAAATAACCAACGAAATACATTAGTTTATTGAGATCACTTCGTCGCCCCCTTCGGGGCTCCTCGTGACGACGGCGTAGGATTCTACTGCGGATAACTGAAATGTTACCATCGTCAACCCCTTGTCTCCCCAGTGTCAAGCCTATACAAGATATTTTCGATTAGATTTTTACGAGGCGAAGCATCGGGGGAGCACCTAAAAATATGGTGGAAAAACGACAGGTGTAAGATCGAGTTCAGAACCGTCCCTGAAAATCTTTGCTTAGCAGGAATATTATATCTAAAACGTCTTTGCTGTTTATGTTGACTTCTATTTTCGACTCGTCAGATGATACGCGCAAAAGCCCGTCATTTAATCCCCACGGCAACTCTGCAATATTTATGCCAAGAAATGATATCCTTTTGACTAAATCGTAAACCAAGGGGAACAATAAGCTTACATTGCTTCCGGAAAAAAATATTTTATCTAATCCTCCAAGAACAGATATCCCTTCCCCTATGTATTTCATTATCTGGGCAATATAAACCTCAAATGCCAGATCCACCTTGGCATCCTTTCCACGCAGTTTAAACATATCCTTAAACTCAATGTCATATCCCGTCATTCCCTTAAAACCGCTTTCGTTCTTCAGCATATTATCTATCCAGTATATCGAATGTTTGTGGACATTCATCAGATAGAACACTATCCCCGGGTCCAGATCACCGCAGCTGGGCATTGACATTACTCCCTCAAGCGGGGTATATCCCAAACTTATGGAAACGGGGCGTCCTTCCTTTATAGCGCAAACAGTTGTTTGTTTATCAAAAACCACAGAAACACATTTACACCCGTCAGTGACGAGTCCGGCGTTCATTTCGTGGTATATTCCGTGAAACCCCCATTTCCTTATATTATTTTCCGCGCAGTATTCGAGTGGAAGGGCATAAAACTTCTCTTCGTCCGGCAGATCCCTGAAAAACGAAGTCTCGAAGAAAGCTATAAGCGGAACATCGTGAAAGGCGAGCCGAAATTTTTTAAGTATCTCTGCCGCAGAAGGCACATAAAAAGAAAATTGCTCTGTCAAACCAACGAACCGCTCAAAAAAGGCCTCATCAACAAGCGTCGGACCATCGAACAGATCTCCCCCAAAAATCATCTTGAAAGAAATCGCGGTTATCCTGGCTCTGCCTATAAAACTTCGGACAGCTTTTCTCAGAACTTCAGGCTCTCCTGAGAAACTCTCCTCACCTAACGGCACAGATCGCTTGTTTCCGTTTTTTTCGTAAGCCAGTATCTTAGCCCCCGACATACTATAATCAACTACCAGTATCATGTTTAATGAACTCCTTATACGCTTCCCTCGCTATCATTATCTCTTCGTCTGTAGGAACGATTAGAACACGTGTCTCCGATAGCTCTGATGAAATATCGCTTATACCTTTCGCATACTTCTCATTCTTGTCTTTATCAAGGCTTACCCCGATCAACTCCATGCCCCCGCAAACGCTTTGTCTTAAAATCGGGGAAACCATACCAAGTGAATCGGTAAAGATAAGTACATCCGCTTTCTTCAAGATCAAGGCGTAAAAACATACATATGTCCTTACCCTGCGCGCGTACATTTCGAACGTCATTTTCGCCCTCTTGTCGGTATTCATGCCCCTTATCACATCCCTCAGATCTGATGACGCGCTGTAAATGCCAAGCACCCCGCTTTTATTATTGAGCACCTTTTCCGCGTCTTCGGAAGATAATTTTTCCCTGAACATGAGATTGAGCAGGGCGCCGGAATCAACATCACCGCATCGCGTATTCATCATCAGCCCCTCAAGTGGCGTAAACCCCATAGAACTGTTAATAGATCTGCCTCCTTTTATGGCGCATACACTCGCTCCCCCTGTTCCGAGATGACAGCTTATAATACGCAGAAGCCTCGGATCTTTACCAAGAAACTTACCGGCTTCTTCCATAACGTAGCGGTGTGATATACCGTGAAAACCTACTTTCTTTATGCCGTATTTAGCGGCCACTTTACGATTAATAGCATAAGCGGAGAAAGAAGGCGGTATGGTCCTATGAAATGATGTGTCGAAAACGACGAACTGGCGCACTTCAGGATACTGCTTATGACAAAACTCTATAAGCCGGTATGAAATTGGATTATGGATCGGCGCCAAAGGGAACGTCTTTTTAAGTTTAGCAAGTACCGCCCTTGATACCGTTACCGGCTTTGCGAAAAAAGTCCCCGGATGAACATACCTATGGGCAAAAGCCTCAAAATGTATATCCTTATTGGCCTTGGAATCTTCCGCAATAAGACCCAGGACTTCCTGCAGCGCCACCGAATGATCCGGAAGAGGCGCTTCGACGGCCCTTTCCTCGCCCAGGACTGAATGTATTATCCGTGTTTTTCCCTGGGTCTTAATGCCTACCCTTTCAGCCTCTCCGCGTACAAGCTCTGAACCATCCGGCAGGCTTACTACTTTGTACTTCAAGGATGAACTTCCGCAATTAAGTACAAGCATATTCATATCATATTGCCTCATATACTGTCCGAACTCCAGCCGAAGGCCGGCATGCCTATGTTCCTTTGGATAATAAGAGCCTGCCCATACACCGCCTTTTCGAGCTTGTCCGTCCCCACATCATCCGTCCCGGAATGCAGATCTTCTTCTGATCCCGCCCCGAACCCTATAGTGGGTATCTTAAGCTCCGCGCAAGTGTAAGAACCTTCGGTGATTATGTTTTTCCAAAAACTAAAATTGGACCTGAACCCGCTCTCCTTAAGACACTTGAGCGAATCCGAAGCGAACGGATCATGGCCCTCCATAACCCACGGTTTAAACTCTTTTTCCGATACTATTTCGATTCCGGTAGAGGTCCTGAATTTTTGTTTAGCCAGCATTGTTCTTACACTAACCTCGGGTTCTGAACTGTACACTCTACGGGCTATCGTTTTAGCCCTATTTAATATCGCTCGTTCGTTCTCCTCGGGAATATACGCTCTGTCAACAACAACACGAAATTCGTTCGACTCATCCCCCAGCCTGGCTCCGCTGTAAAGTACATCTTTTATACGCAGCTCGGAATGCCCCATGTTCAGATCGTTAGGCATTTCTTTTGACACCTTCTCAAGCTCATTTATCAGCGGGAACATCGTACCCAGCATGTTCATCCCGCGGTTCTCCAGAAAATTTTTTTTGAGTTTTCCCCTGACAACTATCTCGTATTCCATCCTGCCTTTATGACCCAGGTTAACGTTAAACTCAGTCGGTTCACACAGCAGAACCCCTTTTATCCGTTTTAACTTGGACTTGAGCAATCCGTCAAACAGGTATTTTACCCCCGGATTGCAGCTCTCTACCCTCGGCACACAGCACACCAAAAGATCTCCCGTAAATGGAAGCATTGTTCGTTTCATCAAAGCCGCCGTGTAAAGAGCGGATACGATCCCGGCTTTAAAACTGACCATACCGCTTCCGTTAATTTCTTCCAATCTCTGTCTGCCGGAAGATACAATATCGACATGGGACATCATCACAACGGCTTCTTCTTTACCGTACCCCTTAACTTCGCCGATAAGGTTCCCCGCTTTATCCCGGGAAACACTGTCAAAAGGCAAGTTCTTCATCTCCGATGAAACCATATCCATGAACTCTCCGAAATTCTTCCCGGTTACATTGAAGCTGTCTATTTTTTTCGCAAATTTGGCAAGAGGCTTCTTAAGTCCACCCATTTTTAATTCCAATAGTTTTTTCATAGCGCTCCCCGTTTTGTTTTATGACGTTTAACTATATTAAGTATTAGTTAATATTGCACGCAAAAAAAATCGCTCTTTCTAAAAAGTCGGAGGGGTTACTATCCAGATCGCCTCCGCTTCTTTTTTCCCAACATTCTTGAAAGCATGCGGCACACTTGAATTAAAATAAATACTGTCCCCCTTTTTTAAAATATAAATAGTATCGTTAAGGGTTATCTCTATCGAACCTTTAAGCACAAGGACAAATTCCTGCCCGAAATGCTTATACGACGTTCCGCCTGATGTCGCGCCTTCCTTAAGTTTGAAGAGCAAAGGTTCCATCTGCTTATTAGGATCACGCGAAGTCAGCAGATACAGGTTTATGCCCTTGCCGGCCTCATGGAGATATTTCCTCTCGTTCGATCTCACGATAGGATTATCCTCTACCGTACTCCCGCCTTCTATAAGACGGCTTACCGTGGTTTCTAACGCGTCTGAAATTTTCTTAAGGCTGGATAAGGAAGGAGAAGCCTTGCCGCATTCTACTTGTGAAAGAAAACTGGCGCTTACACCCAATCTCTCCGCCAAAACCCTGAGCGTAAGTCCCATTTCCTCTCTCGCCCTTTTTATATTAACACCTACAATTTTCATATCTCCATCCTTTAAACAGAGTTTACCACAGAATATTTCGTTGTCAAGTATATGTTAACGAAAAGCAAATTTTTTAATCAGCGCTTAACGGGGACGGGGCGGTTCCTTCCTTCATCTTGCACTCTTTAAACAACATCCGGAACACCTTATGAGCAAAAATAAAAAAGCTACTACTATTCTTTCTCTATGGAAAAATCTCCGGCGTTAGCTATGGAATCTATTATGGCGTTGAGGCGCAATTTTGAGAAACAAGCCGCGAGATCTCAATATTACAAATTAAAGCTTGTAGCCCATAAAGTTAGACCCAAGCGAGGCTTGGTCCGGCTTCGCTTGTCATGATTGTAATCGAAAGGTCGTCATGCATCGAACTATGCTGGTCTGTGGAATGATGCTGAGCGATAAAGGTTTTACCAAAGTACTAAAGTAAAAACCCCTTGTCTTGAGGAAAATTGGAGATCTCAAATACAAATATTAAATATTAAAACCTCTGTTCTTTATTCTCGTTCCCTTCTCCTATTTTACGCAATATGGACATCATGGGACACCAATTGGTAAAAGCTGACTGCAGGAGATTTATCCCCACAAAAAGAGTGAACCAGAGCCACCTGATATCTAAAAAATAAGCCAGAAAAACACTCGTTAATATAAAAAAACCGGCGGCTCCTCTTAATATGCGTTCTACAAGCATAATTCCCTCCCTTAAAAACTGTACCTTAATCTTGCGTAAACATTTTTATTTTTTTGCACGCTTCCGAATTCTGTTAAAGAATCCTTTCCCCATGGTAAGTTGGCTCCGACAGTAAGCGTCCATCCATCCTGGGGGCTCCAACTTATAGACGGCCTTGTATAAACATCCAGGTCAGATGGCGAGAAAAAAGTGAAAATGCTGATCTTTACTGTCTGATCGGCGAAAAATTTTGTCATCCTGTTGGTAATGGTATGCCTGTACTCTTTCCACTTATAGTCCATGGGCAAAAGAGCCCTTTCGTATTGCCTGTAATCCAATGTCTGTTCAAGATAATACTGGAATGCCATCTTAAAATCATTGCTAAGATCTTTCTCATACCCGGCAAGGTATTTCATGCGGGAGTTCTGAATTGTCCTTATGTCCCCCACGCTATCGTCGGGTGAATAGTAGTATGCCGCTTCAATATTACCTATTCCCCAGAAAACCGGCCCGCGCAAACTTGCTCCGTATGAATCCAGGCGTTCGTGGTAAAGCTGATGAGCCTGTTCGTCATAATAACTTTTCGGAGAGGGATCGAACCCTCTATAGTAATAAAAAGCCGCCTCGTAGGCTTGGAAATTTCTGTATATCCGAGCGGCATACACAAAATTTGACAGCTTTTTTGCCGGCATAAGCACATCCCGTTCCGCGGTGACCCCGGCTATCTTGCCTTGAAAAGTGTCGAAATAGCTTACCCTGTATCCAGAAGGAACAGTATCGGGCTCAAAAAAAGGTATCCATACAAGATCGACATTGAACCATTCCGGATACAACATAAGCCGGAAAGCATCGTTGGGTATTTTAAGATATTCATCGTCTCTACCTATAAAGAAAGACACATAGTCTTTGGGGAAAAGATCGTTTAGAAAAAGATAGTCGCCTGTCCCCCAGGTGAGAACCTGCCGTCCTACCTTTATGTCGGCGATGTCCAAAGGAGTAAAAGAGACATTTAGCTCCCTTAGATCCGTAATGACCTTGCCTCCCTCATAAATATCCAGAACAAAATCGCATCTGGCTTTTACGAAGGTTTGCCAGTCGGCAAGAATATTATTTCCGATAAAATAATGGTTCGTCTTAAGCTGAGCCCTTGCTTCGGCCATATTGAACTGCCTGTGGCGAGTATCATCTTTACCCACTCTCGGGGCAAAAGCTTCTTCAAGAAAACCGTGGATCTTTGGAAAATCCGAGGAGTAAGCATACCTTCCGACTTCTACCGCAAGAAGTAAAATAGAGAGACACAATATCTTTAAAATATTCAGAACAGCCATCTTCCGCTTTAGCTCCCTATGTGCTGTCTGGGCGGCCTTCTAAGATACCTTTCCGTAAAAATATCCTCCCCAAGGCCTATATCATATTCTATGCTTGAGAATTCCGAAACAGTATATCCGTTGGAATTATGGTCGCTTGCCTTCATCCTGGTTATGGTCGGAAAGCCCGCTACCGTATCTACCTCCAAAGCCTCCATGGTCTTATAATGCTTTCCGTTCTTGTCGAAGAGCTCGGCCTTCACAGGCAAGAAATTCTCTTTGTTTATCCAGGTAAAGAAATAAGAGAATTCTACGGATCCAGGCTCTTTGGGTACACTCTTTATTTTGTACAACTCATCGGTTTCTTCCTCTATCGTATGCTCATCCTCTTCTTCGCCTCTTCCGGATATTTCCTCATATGCAAAATGCGATCCCACAAAGCTTGATCTCTTATCGCTTGAAGCTACCCGCCTTACCAGGTCAAGCGCCGGAAGATAAAGCCACCTGTCATCATCCTCTCCCGGGTTTTTCCAGACCAGATAAGACATACCCTTTACATCTCCAGGTTTATTGAAATAAACGTAATATTTCTGGTGGCTGTCGTCCTCGTTATCGAGCCTCAGAATGGTCATATCCCTTTCGCGGGTCCTCCCCAGAGAATCGGTTATAACCATGTGTACATCAGCTTTCCCGTCGCTAGCCTGATAGTAAGACGCCTGGTTGGACTTTTTAACGATATCCTTCGCTGTCATAGCTCCGCTTTGAGAAGATAAGAACAAACTAAAAATACCAATCATTAAAAACAAGTTAATTCTCCTCATTTTGAACCTCCTTTTCATCTACACATATTTTATGCCCACCTACTAAATTACAGATCCCCGACATGGCGGCCAGAACAAATATGATCACAAAAATGATCCCACCCCAATGCGCTGAGGTATATCCCCTGAGAACATACGCCGCGGCAAAAGCCAACATTGCCCCAAAGATCATACAACATGGCCGTCTGCAAAAAGGGTTTTTCCTTTCGCTAAAAACCACCTCCGGGAACGCCGATATTATGGCCGGAAGAAGAATAAGCGTTCCTGCGCTTGATGTAAGCATTATAAGGAACATAAATGCACCCACAGTCTTATACGGCACAAGTGGCGCAGCCAAAAGAGGGAGAAAACCTATAGATATTACCATGGCGTTTTTTAATATCGCCCTGGCGGGTTCTCGAAAGATCTCACGCACCGTCAGATCCCATGTCCCTTGTACGGCATATATCTCTCTGGCACGTTCGATAAAATGTATGGCAAAATCTATGGAAAGCCCAAGGGTTAGCGCCGAAAGCACCGCAACCGGCATATCGTAGTTCTTCCCGATAAAACCCAAGAGACTGTATATGAAAATAATGGTGACCGAAAGCGGAACCATGGATATTAACCCTCTCGCGGGTGACCGGAAAAGAATCACCATCATGAAAAGAACTATTATAAAACTCCCCAGAAAATTCATAAGCATCCCCACGACCATGCGGTTCTGCCAGACAACGTTAATATAAGTAAGCCCGGCCCATCCGGTCTCTACGGGAAAAGGCGGCGGGTTATTGAACATAAACTCTTTTACCGCTTGTTCCACTCTTGTCATACCGACGTTATCTCCCGTTTTAAGCTGGAACCATATATTGATCTTTGAATAATCGGGCGTGGTAAAATGCCATAGATCGTCAGGTTTATGAGAATTTTGATACGACATAAGACATTGCGCGACCGCTTCTTTTGTATCAGGTATTACGTTGTTCTTTTTGTCGCCACCGAGCAACTCATAGTATATTTTCTTCGTAACATCCGCCAGTGACGTGGTTTTCCCGACATCTCCGTCCTTTAATATATGTTCCTGCATCCTTTCCGTGTACCGCAGCATTTCAGGTTCCTTGAACACTTCATTCTCTTTATCTTCGGCCTCAAGCACGAGATAGGCCGTATATGTCCCTCCGAAGTGTTCGTTGAGTATATCATCCGCTATTCTTATTTCATGCCCCGGGGTGAACCATTTAACGGGATTGTCGTTAATAACTATCCTGGTTATTCCGTACAAGGAAACTGCAACCAAAAATACCGCCGCCGTAAGTATATATCTCCACCTGGCCAGAGAAAACCTCCCCACCGACTCCAGGATCCGGTTTATCCGAGACGACTCGGACGCGGTAGCCGTAACCCCGAAACCTAAAAACCATTCCTTTTTCATTAAAGCCACCGATGCGGGAATAAAAGTTATAGTAAGCAGCCATGCCGTCATAACCCCGATAGCCACAAAAACCCCGAATACCTGTACGGGAGGTATCCGGGCAAAAGCCAGAGAGAAAAAACCGGCTGTTGTGGTAAGAGAAGTAAAAAGCATCGGCATAAAAAGACCGTCTATTGTCTCTATAACAGCCTTTTTCCTGTCTCCGATCTTATTGTATTTTTCAAAGAATTCGCTGAGTATATGCACGGAGTCAAGAACCGCTATCGGCATGAGAAATATGGGTATCATGGAACTCATTATGTGCACCTTAAATCCCAGGCCTATGAGTAACCCCATTGTGGTAAAAACTGTTATACCGGCAAGAACAAGCGGCACAAGCACCAGTTTCGCGTTCTTGAAAAAGGCCAGCATTAGAACAAAGATAACGAACATAGCAAGGGGCGCCGATATAGCCATCTGCTTGAACATCTCAAAACCGAAAGTATCCTCCGCCACCGGAAGCCCGGTTATGTGGTAATTTTCCTCCCCGCCGTATTCCTTTATTATTTCGCGTATTTCCCGGGATATTCTGTAACTCTGGTCTTTTTCTTCAACCGGAACATATATACAAATAGCCTTGCCGTCCTCCGACACAACAGTTCCGTCGAACATAGGGTTATCTTTAGCCCTATCCCGGATATGAGCGGATTCTTCAGCGGTATAAGGCGGGGGCCCCATAAGCCACCTGAAACGTACTGTTCCAAGCCCATCCTGCTGTATATCATCTTTGGTAGACGGACTTATAAGTTCATACGCTATAACACCGTCTATACGCGCTGTCTTCTCTGTTATAGCGTATATCTTTTCAAGCGTCTCAGGCGTAAACACCCCCATCGCGGACTGGTCATTTACAACTCCCAGGACAATAAAATCATACAGGGCAAACTCTCTTTTTATGTCATGGTGGAATATCCTTACAAATTCATCCTCGGGAAGCATATTCTCCGGGTCGGTATCAACCTTCATCCTGGGAAATTGGGCAATACTTACAAGCACCGCCAACGCGGCAAGAACCATTACTATTTTGGGACGATTTATCGAAAAACCTATTATTTTTTTAAACATTATCCCACCCCTATTTTTCGCAACAACCTTTTATACACGTCAAAATTTTAAGAACATCTTTCTTCCTTATATAGTAGAACACTTCGTTACCCTTTCTTTCGCGGCCTAATATTCCTTTAGACGCCATGGCGTTAAGATGCTGGCTTATAACCGGCTGTTTAGCCCCGGCGGATGACTGTATGTCCCCCACATTCATACTCTTTCCCTCGAGAAGCGATATTATAAAAAGCTTCACAGGGTGAGCAACCACCTTTAACATTCCCGCAGCTTCCTCAAAAGGATACTCGTAAGATTTTTTCTTTTTCACAAATATTAAAATATCATAATATCTTAATATTGTCAAGCATTGCTTCGGTTTTCCCTGTAATATAGAAATCATCCGCCCTGTAACATTTCAGTCGTTCGCAGTAACTCTGCGTTCCACCTGCCCGCCGTAAATAACCAACGAAATACATTAGTTTATTGAGATCACTTCGCCGGAGAAATAATTGCGGGTAATAACACTTATCTGCGCCGCTTTCTTATCTGACCTTCGCGAACCTTTTAACAAGCCGCCGCGATCCGGAAATTCGCATTAAATTAAAACGGTATTACAGCGACCGGAGAACGGCAACTTCCGCTTCGAATAATTCACGCATTGTCTCATACCGCAATTTCGTTATCTCCGGAAGGCCGATCATGAACATTTTCCTGAAAAACTCATTGTCTTTCTCGAATTCATCTTGCAGATCTTTTAGAATATCTTGAAATTGGTCAAGCCGGCCGGACAGTAAAGCATTAGCGTAGGCAAGCGGGGTTAAAGCTTCTCTAATAGCAACCGGATCCCCGCTGAGAGCCACATGCCCTATATTCAGCTTAGCTATCCCCAAAAGGCTTACCCTCCCAAAAGGCATTATAGTTATCAGTTCCTCTCCTTTCTCATTTTCTGCTTTATCGTCTATTATATCCAACATTACCCTTTCAGATAACCACCCTCGAAGATCTGTCTTCTCCCCTATGATCTTCTCTATACGGTTTTTTATTTTACTATCTTTTTTGTTCATTTCACTCGTAAGCTCATCCAGGATAGATCGCGCAATTGAATAATGTATCAGGCTCTGTCTTTCTTTGATCTTGTCTTTTTGGGAGCCGGGATTAAGATCTCCTATTTTTTCAATAACGCCCAGCGCGTGCTCAACCGCCACGCCGTAATCAAGCTGTAAATTCCCTATTTTGTGCTTTACTATAAAACTCTGCGCCGCGCCCCTTATCCTGGTAGTAGCGCCGGTCAGGAGTGTATACGCGTCTTTATGAGTCCTTACATCTCCTCCCTCATCAGGAAGTTTAACAACAGGATTTGCCGTTATAAAATCATAGGACTCCTTCCCGTTGTGAATACCCCGGAATATGATGTCCAGAATATTAGTACCCGCTTCTGTCATGCTTTTTGTAATAAGATCCCGGCCCATTTCGTCATCGCTTAACGCTTTCCCGGGCGGAAGAAAAAATGCGCCGGTATCGAGTACTTTGATAATTTTTTTTGCGGCCGGTTCCCTTTCCCCATCTATACTCCTGTCAATATTTACTCCCAGGTGCGCCAGTCGGCGTTCAAAGTCGTATTCTCTTTCGTAAGTTCCGCCTATACCTTTCAATAGCCCTTCTATCAGCATGGGGATATCATCGGCTGGAACATTGTTCCTTTGACACCAGTCAGCCATGGCCTCGTGCATAATAAGGTTAAGTTTACTGTTTTTGCCCTTCCTGAGAGATTCCGGGGTGGTCTCATCCGAAAAACTTTGCCAGTAAGTATCCAATACGAGTATGCGGTTACCGTCACGAACTACAAAGACTTCTTTGTTTTCCGGGACAATAAGACCCATCTCAGACTGATCCACAAGTCGGACTTCCATCTGACTGATCCCTCTTTCATATCCTGATCCCATAGCCCGATCAGTAATTACCGCGTATGCTTCATCTCCCAACTCAGTCCGAAGATCAAGGCTCTGCCAAGCTTCCCTGTTGACCCATAGCCTGTCAAACGCAGCTGTATCAATCTCCCCAATACCCCCCTCGAAACCAAGGTCGGTTACGCCTTCGGGGATGCTTATAGGCAGAATGTTCCTGCCGGGGCCGCTTAATGCAGTTACGCTACCAGGAATGCCGGCATGCCGGCTTTCTGCCGGAACCTCAACAACCTGTCTTCCGGCAAAGGGATGCGTGAGGTTGGAAAGTTTTTCGTTGGGAACAAAAAGAGATGAATCCTGCATCTTGAATACCTCTTTTGACTCTAAGCCGCTAATTACATCCCCAAGAAAAAGAGGCTGATCCTGCTTTACCTGGCTACTTACCCCATCAAGAAAGGTGTTCATTCCTGCTATCCTGCCCATATTGGCCGCGCTTATCACAATCGGCAGTCCTTCCGCCTTCTGTATCTTTATCTCATTTAGTAACTGGAGAGTAAAATCATAGCTGTAACAAGAATCTAAGAGAAGAACTACCTCACCAAGGCTTCCCCTGTCTTTAAGCCAGCTTGCCAACTCTTTGTAACTGATGGCAAAAGGATGCTGCACATTCTCGGACTCTTCGCTTCCGATCTGACCACTACTTAACCATAAATGATTCGGCCCGCCGTGGCCATTAAACCAGATGGTAAGAGGTCCCTCGGTTGTCCTGATTTTTTCCTTAATAGCTTCCTTTTGGTCGGCGCCTTTAAAGGACATGGGCTTTCCCAATACCCTGCCCTTTTGGATCGCTTCAAGAATGTCCGGATTACAATTCTTTTCTTCATGGCAGATGTTGATGGCTTTTCGCTTATCGGAATAGACCTCTTCATCGCCAACAAATTCCCTGCCGGCGATTATATAATTAATTGCTCCTTCAATCTCTTCCGGTTTTGCTGTATCAGGGGTACGACCATACTGCTTTAGAAGATGATATACCGCGAGGCCTATTGAGTAACGGGATTCCTCTGAAAAACGGGTCGTGCTTTGTATGAAGTGCGGGTTATAGTAGAGCTGGTAGTGTATAAAGGTGTGATTGTGGAAATGCTTTGGCAGGCTGAATATCAGCTTTGATAATGAGCCCTCCTTAATAAGAGCGGGTTTGGCTTCAGCAATTGCGCAAATGGCATTGGCTGCGCTAACGCAGGCATCATATCCCGGATAATGCCCTTCTCTGGTTAGTTCAGCTTCCAGTGCAGTGACTGTTGACTGTTGAATAAGGGAACTATCTTTTCTTGCTATTCCCCAGATGGCTTGCGCTGCGCTGGGGTAGGCATTAAGCGGAAAACCTTCTCCGGTAAGGACTCCTTCCAGAAAACCTAGACACTTGCTTGCTAAGGTCTCATTGTTAAGCGCGATTCTCCCGATAGCATCGGCTGCTCCATCGTAGACAGTGCCCAGATGTCCTTCCCGGATAAGAACTTCTTTCAGGACGCTTAGACACCTATCTACCAAGGTCTCATTGTTGAGCGCGATTTCCCGGATAAGATGGACTGCGCTAGAGTAGATGTCTCTCGGATAGTCCCCTTTTCGAGCAAGAACTTTCTCCATGACGCTTAGACACTTCTCGGCCAAGACCTCACTGTTAAGCGCGATCTCCCGAATGGCAACATAGGAAAGTTTTTCTGCTAATATGTTCATATCCGACTGTTCGAGAACAAGGCCGGCAAGGTCATTTTTTGCCATCATACCTTCGACTGTCCTCTCTATTCCCTGGGTCATCCTAAGCAAAATATCTTCCGCGGACATCTCCCCTAACACAGCTTTCTCAAACACAAGCGCTTCATGGTTCAATTCATGCGCCAGGCCGCGTTCTAATATTTTTTGCAGCCCTGTTTGTGATAGCCCTATTTCGAAAAGTTCTTTATTCACACCGACAAAACCGTTAGCGGTGCAGTCCTCGAACAGATGTCCGGATTCATCAAGAAGCACGATGACAATTTCATCGGTCATCGGAGGATACTCCTGAATCCGGGCTCTCACAAAAGCGCTTATATCAAAATCTTTTGTTGTGTTGTTCCGAACCATATTCATGAGGTTTTCGTCTACATACACTTCCACATTTCTATTATCTATACTGACTTGAACCCGCTCCCGTTCGCTTTGATCTTTAATCCGCGATTTTATATTGGAAAGTTTGGTAGCATCAACAACATCCCCTCGCCATTTCATTTTCTCAGACCCGCCTTCCAGCTTAGACCAGGCGGCGTGGAAGTAAATAGGCTGTTCTTCAACCTCCCCTTCGAACCCGGTGTCTGTCTCTCCAAAGATCTCTTCGCCGTCATTTGCCAAAGATACCGCGGCTGCAAAACGCATGGCTTCAGAGAAAAATCCACCTGTAGCATCATGGGTTAACCCTCTGACATTCGACACATAACCTTGCTCCCAGAGATCTTCTCTATTGTCCTCCCGCGCAAACTCTTCCAATAAATGCGCCAATTCATGAATTATGGTATTAGTCGCTATATCGACCATCCCGGGCGCGCTTTCGCCCATATGCCCGGCTATGGTGCGGCTAAGAAACATGGTCCTTTTGTTATTAAACATCCCGAAAGCCCCGGCAAAGGAAACGTTTCCATTAAGAAGGATAATATCCTCTATCCCAAAATTACGGGAGATGTTCAGGCCTAAGTCTATTAATTTCCTCTCGCCGGAAGAATATGTTTCGGGGGAGGCTATATAACTTTCTATATCCGACAACTGCTTATAGGCAGACTCGATAGTTTCAGCCTGTCGTTTCTTTTCCTCAAAATGAGGGATATCTTCTTTTCTCGGGACGTATATATCTGATGAACCGCCGCGCGCTAACTGCTCTTTCTGCGCCTTAGCGGCTTCTTTATCAACAACGGCCAAACGCCTGCCGAGCAGACTGCTCTTCCTGTCGGGATAACCGGGGTCCGCAGCTACATCCAGCATAAGAATAAGGCATATCGCCTTTTGTTCTTTGTCTATTTTACCCTCAGGGACAAGCAGGCTTTTCAGGTCGTCATGGGATATATCTCCGGCACGGCCTGAATTGATCTTTTCTTTCATTTTAATTACCTGAATATCCCTTTCAGGATCTATTGATCGCCAATAACTGGAGTTTGTCTCCCAGTCGTGGGGGAAATCCGCGAAGGTAAATTGCGGGCTTGTCTGTACCATCGCCTTGTAAGCCATAGCTCGATAAAACGCGATCGCCACATACCTCTGGATAAACGGTAAATACACGTCCTCATCCTTAAAAGCCGACCTGTCCCATATTGGATCCGATAACGGGATCTGTATGGTTATCCCAAGTTTGGGCACGAATTCATGAAAAGATCGCGGCACAAGTTCCAGATATTCCGGCTTGATCTCAGAAACCCGGAGCCCAGCGCGCTCAACTATCTGTAAAGGCATATCCTCGGCGCTTATAAGCCGTAAAGACCCGAAGTCCTCTGTTTTTTGACCGGGTAGTTCTACCTTGAACCCCACTTCGGCTAACTGTTCCTGCTTTACGGTTAAGGGGGCTTTTTCGCCTTCATCGTCGACAAAATAGATCGTGAAATGCTCATCTTGCGACAACCCGGCAAAATCACGCCAGGCGCGTTTCGCCAGAAGACAGTCAAGTTCCGGAACCGTATTTTCCGTGGACTTTATTCTCCGTACCGTTACCCCTTTCGCAAGACGGTCATCGTCTATCTTTCTTATCCCCGTCAAACTTATCTTCGGCAGCTTGCCTGACTCATGCTGGACATTATAAGTGAACATAAATGCCCGGTCATTGTTCCTTGTAATTATTTCAAGACGATCTACCCCCTCAAACATGGTATATTTGCCCGTACCGAAACATCCGGTTTCTTCGAGATCTTGTAAAAATTTTTCAGGATGTTTTTCAAGATCTTTGGAGGATTTATCGATTATCAGCGCGATCTCATTTAGAGCGCCTGTTCCATTATCCGAAGCCTCTTCAACATATTCGGTCCCGTTATTTTGACAGTAAAAATCAATGACCAGCTCGCCCCTCATATTCCTTGTCGCGTCACGTGAATTTTGAGCGATCTCCGCGGTATACGCTCCTGATTCCCTTTGTCCTGTGACATAACGTCCCAGCACCGATTCCATCCTCTCCGAGCGTTCAGGCAGGTCATTGAGATTATTCAACAAATAATCCATAGTCATGAAGTCCCTGGGCCCTTTCTTCCTCCGTTGCTGATCTAACTTTATTATCTGTGAGATCGATATCCCTCCTTCAGGTAATATAATATCTTCTCCTTTTGGCGCCGCCCATTCTTTCTCCGCAAGATGCTTGACGTCATGAGTGAGATAGAACGCAAACGAGCGCGCTCTTCCCAAATTTATGGGCTCTTGAGGGCTTTGTAGATATCTTTTGATCTTTGCTCTTTCCAGGGATGAAAACGCCGTTATCATGTCAGCCAGGAATTTATCACGCGCTAACGGTTTTAAAGCGAGTATCTTGGATAACTGCGCTGCCATAACGCGAGTATTCAGCTCCGGATCCTTTTTACTGAAACCGGCCAGTAATTCAAAGATCTTCAGCGAAACTTCGAAATTCAGCACATCATTTGACACACTCCGTAAAGCGGTGATAAACTCGGTTAAAACAGAAATTGCCATAACCTGATCGGCAGTAGATGGTTTCCATCCCAATGCTATAGCCATTAAAAAGTCGTCATCCACCCGTTCTATATGTTCATTCCCCTTAAGATCGATCCCCACCTCCATAAGATTAGCGAAAAACTGCCGGTATATCTCGGCTCTCAAGGTATATTCCTCCTGCGACAACTGCTTTTTCAATGATGTCAGGAATCCGGGAAGCGCTTCATTTATCAGGGCCGTTTCACGGCAAAAACGCTCAAAAGGCAAGAAGTCCAGAACAAGCGGCTTGCCCCCCGCAAAATCCTGGAAATTTTCCGATATCATCCTCTCCTGGCGTTCATAAAGCGATCCTATCTTTTCCTTGACTTCATCCTTGATCTGTCCATGAAATTCCTCGGGACCATGATCTGACATGCAGTCAAGTATCGGCTGATACCCGCTTTGAGCTTGACGGATAAATATATCGCGCTTGGGAAGGATTTCCTTGTTCCACAATTCGACCGCTTCATCTTCACTTTCCCGCGGAGCTTTTGGATGAAACTCTCTGGTCGTCCGCGAACCGGCCGCTTTTGCCTGAACAATAGCGATATGGCTGAAAACTTTTGACTTGTCATACCCTGAATTGATCTTTTCTGCTGTCTTAAGAGCCTCTTCAATTTTGCCTTTATCCGCCTGAGACAGGGCAAGTTCCCGATAAAATTCCTGGTCAACAAATTCTTGGGTATGATCATTAGAGGCTATACTCTTCCTCGTGATACCGCCATTTTCTTCCATAATTCCGGTCATAACATCTGATTTCCGGCATGCGCCGATAATCAGGTATAAAAGAAATCCCTTAGTGCTATTATCCTCGGTTTGGTACCGTGCAATCGCCTGATCGAAATACATCCTGGCCTTCTTCAAATTACCTAACTTCTCCAAAATTAATCCTATGCGCAAAAAAGCGCTTGTACGATCTATATGATCTTCAAAACGCGAAGCTACCTCCCGGACCTTGTGAAGCGTTTTGCCTGCCTGTTCATTCAAACCCAGTTCTGTTTGCGCTTCCGCGATAGAGATAAGAGCATTAAGTTTGTCTGGCCCAGGATCAGAGCTTTGTTCCACTAATGATATGGCCCGTGTTATTGAATCTTTAGCGGCCAGATTTTGATGGTTTTTCATTTGGACTTTAGCCATTTCGGTAAGGTAATACGCTTTACCCGAAGGGTATTTTATATCACTCAATAAACTAGTGGTATGCTCAATACGTCCCGCTTCTGTAAATGCAAGAATAATGTCGAGAACTCCAAAACTATACCTGTCATCAAAGTTTGCCATGTCAGTTAATATACTCGAAAATACACCGGCAGAGCGATCGGCCAACCCTGCTTTTGATAACGCAACTGCAAGCTCACAGCGCAATTGTATTTGATCTGCGAGCGCTGAACCGGGAATGCCTTTCTTAATACGTTTTTCGGCCGTCTCAAACATATCTCCCGGGTCTATCCCTAATTCCTTTTGCGCTTCAGCGATAGTAATACACGCGCGGGGAGACTCCACGAGATCCGTCAAATCGAATAAGAGGTCTTTGGCATAGTTAATCGTTTTATTCGCCATATCCGTTAAGCCTGCTTTGTGTTCCGCAACGGCAATAGCGGCAAAGGCATGTAACTTATCAAGTACCGAGGTACATTGACCGGCAATTTTATGCATTTCACTAAAAACTGATGGATCAGTTTCTTCAGTTTCGGCCGCCGCGATCTCAGCCTGGAGAATGGCAATAGGGATAAGAGCTGCGGATGACTCAAATCCGCCTAATATAACTGCTTCTGTCAGGACAGTTCTGGCTTCTTCTATCTTACCCGTCCTGACATATGCCGACCCGATAGCGGCCACAGCAGCTGCCTTATGTGTGCCTTCCGGCAAGGCCCCGGCCACCCGAACGGCATCGTCCACCAGCCCCGCTTCCGCTTGCGCCGCGGCTATCTTTGAGAGAAATATGTATTGGATTCTGACATCAAGTTCGTCGGTTTTAATTCTCCGTTCAGCTTCCTTGAATATTTCTTGAGCAAAAGGGATTCGCCATTCTGCCACGTTCTTGGCAACCTCGGTAATAGCTATTACTGCACGGCCCCAGTTAAAACCTGATACGAGATCCATATACTCGTTAACATATTCTTCTGTTGTTTTGATTTTGCTGCCTCTATTTTCAAAGTAGTCGTTAATCGCATTTATTTGAACCAATGTCAGCTTTCTAAAATCGTTAAGAATGGAAGCAACTATTACCGTATCTAACGGATCCCGGGGATCTATGATCATATCGGCGGCATTTGTAATGCTACCCGTACTTATTTCCGCCTCGACCACAGCGGTAATAGCGCGCACTCTTGCCGGTATTTCGATAAAACCATCCTCGACCTTTTCACCTTCTTCAAGATATCTTCGAGCTCTATCAATGCGCCCCAGCTTCGCATTGATCTCCGCAAGCCGATACAACGTCTTTTTACTTTGAAGCCCCGGCCTTGCATCTATCCACCCTGAAATACTATCGCATGTTTCTTTCACATTCTCATGATTTCCCGTTTCTATCATGGCCGCAAGATATTCGATAGTATTAATAACCATCTCATGCACATCCGCACTCTCTACCCGAACTGACTTCCATAATTTATCGCTATGATCTATCAGCCCTTTTCTTTGCATTACCACAGCTATACCAGAAAGCGCTTTGCATCTTTCTACCGGAGATCCGATCCACCCCGCTGTAGAAAAGGCGTCATCAAACCCTGCTCTATCCGGAACGGATACCCGCAAGCTCGGAGGGTAAGCCAGAAATCCGTCAATAGCGGCTGTATCGACTCTGCCCGGTTCAGCTCGCATCAAAGGGGCCAGGTTCATATTTGTCATTACCTCGGCGACCTCATAACTTGTAACCACTACTTCGCCCGTGATAATGTTTATTTTTTCTAAAAGGGACTTTAATTTTTCCTCTTCATCATCGGAAAGGCCTTTTTTCCTCTTTTCAATAAGTTCGACCACTTTTTGGCCCAGCTCCCGCGGTATGGCGATGAACCTGTCTGTTTTTATTAACGGTATGCGCTCGTCTCGGCTTAAAAAATGCCAAATGCGTGAAAAGATCCGTATCCACCTTGTGGATTCCTTTGTAAAAGGCGCGACAACCAGAATGCGCCTATTTTCAGTTCCAAATGTTACCTCTGGAACCACTTGACCTCCCAAACTTTCCATGCTTGACGACCAGTGCCAATCAAACAGTTTTTCATGCAAAAAAACCACTTCCCTTCCTGCCGGCAGAGCAAGCTTGTCGAATTGCCTGTCATGCGGCAGGATAACAACACCCTCTGCCCTGATCCGTTCTATTACCGGCGACAACGATTGCTGTATACTTCCGCGGATAATCTTGACGGCTTGTTCGAAAT
The DNA here is from genome assembly GCA_041667545.1 of Candidatus Omnitrophota bacterium. GTDB lineage: Bacteria > Omnitrophota > Gorgyraeia > Tantalellales > Tantalellaceae > SLID01. The sequence continues at coordinate 19,918 of JBAYES010000028.1, forward strand.
TCGCGTTAGCCCGTATCAGGCCGTCGAGCCCCACAGTAAGCGTGTTGATGAACTTTACCTTTTCGATATCAGAAAGGTTCATATTTCTCTCCAATATCTGTTCCACAATATATTCGATCCCCGCCTGAAAATCAGACGGAGTGCCGGGTTTAAAACTAACGGGGATCCGAATGTTATCCCACGATGCCGAAACGTCTATCAATCCCGCAAGATCTACAAAAAGGCCGCCTTCCAATGTCGCTTGAGAGCATATTTCTTTTGGGATGTCTACAGCGGTTATAATTCTCCCATTGCGTGAAAAGGATATCCTGCGAGCCTGTCCCGGATCGTATATTACTTTGACCTTTTCTTTTTCCTTTGCCTGTGTCCGTTCGTCAAAAGATTCAACATGTTTGGTTCCTTCGTGTGGAACGAACATACGCGCGATTATTCCGGCTTCCATGCCCCTACCGTTGTCGGCAACGGTTATATGTCTGTCGCTGACAGAAACCCTGATAAATCTACCATTTGTGTCCGCATGGCTAAGGGTACCGTCTCCGGGCGGCACAACAACCACTTTACTATCAAAATCGTTGACCTTTTGTTCAGGATCGCCGTGTATCTGTGTAAAAATGTCAACTTCGGCGACAAACGGAAAATATTTATGGATTTCCCCGATTATTACCTCCTGCGAATTAGACTGACTTTGTGTACCCTCTTTCTTTGTCCTTGGTATCTTATCCTCGACACTGACACGCACGACAGTACCATGAGTCATATCGCTTCCCCCGGATTCTCTTGCTATGCTCAGGAATTTTTCATGGGATATTTCATGTATCTGGATATAATGCTGTCCATGTTCGTCTTTTATTAACGTCAGCTGATACGGCATGCCGTCGCTTGTACGCGTAAAGACTTCAACGCGATCTTTACGGTTCTCAGACAGCCAGCGAAGTACCTGTTTTACGCCTATGCCGAACTGGCCTATTTTATATCCATGAGCATCAAGGCTGTTTGCTATGGCTTCGAAAATACTCTGAAGACGGGGATTTTTGTTCTGCCTTTCGACATCTTTAGTCAGCTCGGGATTTTGGTAAGTCTCACCGTTGATCAGGTCTATTATTTCTTTGGAATATCCCGTTTTAGCCAGGAATTCCCAGATCTTTTTATAAATTTCATCCTCGTTATGTTCATCGCTTAACTCCAGGTTCAATCTTCCGATTATAATTCTTAAAGTATCACCTGAAAGGTTTTTTTCCGCCAGTTTTGTCTGGGCAACGACAAAGTGCTCCAGATCAACACCCTTAAATACGCCGTCTATGGCCATCTCACGGGAATAGGGGCTTTCTGCAAGCGAATGTCGTTCATCCTCTACTACAAGCGGCGCTATCTCGTAACCCAATATCGCCCCTATCGGCCTTATAATATCGTTCCACACGAGCCCGTGAGAAACAATTCTGTTCACGACATCAAAAAGAACAAGGTCAGTTAAGGAATATCCGAGGGAATGTCCAATTAATAAAGCGGCAAGCGAGGCCAGGTTAATAAAAAGCATGCCGATATTCCTCTGGCGCAGTTCCCGTTCCGACTGTTCGCCGTGCATCCGGGCAAACCACGGAATATACGTGAACGGCAATTCCACCACACCCGCCAGAAGCCCGATCAAACCTTCTTTTATCATGCCGCGCGTCCCGGTATCCGGTAAGAAGGAGAACAACCGCTCTCCAAGCCGCCGGGTAGAGGGGAGGATGAGGGAGGGGGCGTGACTGGTGTCCACTTCAGTTGGAGAGTGTAATAAATGCACCTGTCCGGGCTCAAAAACCACAATCTCGTACATCGGTTCGCCGTCCTTCTCCACGAATACCCCATCGTACCCGTTGGCCTTGAGCAGGTTGGTCCATTTTTCAGCTGTGGGGAACTGGTCTGGTACATCCCGGTCGAATAGCATCTGCAGAAAGTCGGCTGTATCCAACGGAATGCCAGCCGCATCTACAAACGTATCCGGGGCACGCAATTTTTGTCCGAGTATCTCTTTCTGCTTATTCGTCCACCCCACAAGTCCCAACATCCGACTAATGACCTGCGGGGTGACTTGGGTACTAAGTTGAAACGGGTTACGAATCGTCACGTGGGCTGGATAAACAGCGGCGCCCGGCATAACATCGAACCCGGCGTAACCGGACGCAACTTCAGGTTTGGCGCTGAAATACAATCCTTTTCCATACCAGCCCATATTCTGCGACGATTCCCCGACCCTCGTCAGGTCGAATGTTCCAAATCCACCGCTTGGTGTGCCGTGATAAACTACACGCGGGTTTCCTTCTGCACCTACGACCTCTGTCGGGTTGTTTTGTGTCAAAGATCCGATCAACGCCTCAGGCTGGGGAAAAAGCTGCTGCAGCGAAACATAGTAAAAATTTTCTCCTTCGATGCCGTCTTCATCTATTATCGGATCTCCGTTCAGATCAAACCGCCGCCGGCCATCATCAGTCGCTATCTCTATGCCGTTGAGTCCGGTAGCGCGGGCAATTCTAATACCCATTTCTATCTGTGCGGCGGCCAATTCCCGGGGCATCCTTACGGCATTATTCTGCCCGAGCTGATTCCAAATACTGGCTACCGCCAGAGCCGTAACACCAAGCGAGTCCAGCACTTTTCGCGATTCAGTAAATATCTCCCCTGCCAACAGCGCGGAATACGGGCTTTCGTAATCCTCACAATTCTTGAAACGCGGTATTATGGATACATAAGATATCCCCGCATTCCTGAAGAGGTCCGCGATATTCTCCGTATGGAACCCGCCCGTTATGATAATGCCGTTATCCCCGGGATACAGATTTTCCAGGAACGCTTCATCCCGCTTAAAAGCGTATTCGTAGAACAGTTCCATTTCTTCCCTATACCGGTCAAGATGAATTACCGCGGCATCGGGCCGGGCGGTTATCCCATAACGCGGGGCATGGGTATCTATGAACACCGTAAAGTCCCGGGTGTTGAAAGATGGCCTGTTTGCCCTATAATACCTGTAATCTTCTTTGGTCAGATTGATCCCGAAAAGGTTCTCCATCAGACTGAGATGTTTGGAAAGAAGCGCGAGTTGTTCTTCTTCGGTATCCCGGCAGAGTATTTCCCTTAAATTATCGCCGAGCAACTCTATCTCCGGCATTATCCTCGTCTTATCTACGGCTTCATAAGCGGAGATATATGCCATATAATTCTGCAGATCGGAATAGCTGTCGAGCTCAACGCCCGTAAGGCGCGCGCACCGGCTGAGATGGGCGTAGTATTCATCCGGGGATATCCTCTCTCGCCTGAACTCCAAGGTCTTTATGACAAACCTCTCCAGTTCCCTTCTCGATAACAGTTTTTCCAGTTCGTCTATCAGTTTTTTCCTCTGGATATTGGCCAGATCGAAGTCAATATCGCCTTCCCGCGAAAGTGACAGGTTTAAAAGCGAGATATTGGGAAAGCTATCTATGTCTATACCATTTTCCCCGGACGATCTGATCAGCCACTCTAAATATTCCTTTAATCCGATACTTCCCGATTTGTACGAAGAATATTTCAGGTCAAGCTCACGCATCCCGGCGGAATACATATGCCTTTTAAGATCGCCGAATATATGCCTGAACGTTCTCATGTGCCTTTCTACTTCATCCCTGTACCGCGATGAATCCCTGTAAGCGTTAAGGTTGGCAATGTATAATTCCACATCCTCAACCCCCCATAACTCTGCCTTATCGGGGTTATTTATGGCAAAGAACTCCGCGCCGTTTACAAGGCCCTCTTTGACAAAATAATCGGCTACCTTATGCCGGATATCCTTATCGTGTATACGGGTGAATATAGAAAGGTCATATTCACCGGCCCCCCCTTCAAGATTGACCGACCTTATGCCGTACTGCCCGGCAAGGTAGCCGATTATCTCGGATATCCTCATCTGACAGGCGTAATTACAATGCGCGTCCTGAATATGTATTACGGTTCTGGAGCCTTCCCCGGCATTGTAATGGTCATTTACCGTACCGAGGAACACGGGAAGAGTGAAAGCGTCTACATTAAGTTCTTTGAAGTTACCCGGGCCGTCCGATACCGCAACGTCACGGCCGGTAAAGATTGGGGTTGCCATAACGGCCCAGGCCGCGTCATGTAATACCGTAGTAGTGAAAAAGGCCGCAAGAGTGACCAGGCTCACAAGTACCCTTAAAGGTTTTCTCTTAAAAAGTATCGGTTTACTATTCGTATTCCCGTCCGATGTCATTTTTAAACCTCATTTATCTTATTTTTAAAGCTTTTAACAAACAGGCGTAAAAAAACCCTCGTCGGAATATGTAAAAAAACACCCGACAAGGCATGCGTCTGCCCGCATTGCTATATAATTAAAACTTATCTGATAGGCATATGAAAAACAAGCAAACACTTCTTACTTTTAGAAGGATTAACAAATGGCGTTTTTTATGCCGCTTTAATGAATTCTTGCGCGAATTTGTGCATTTCTACCATGGTTTCGATGTCGGCTGTAAATGCCGGCGGTAAAAACCATTCGATGGCGCGGTTCACTCTTTGTGTTTTATCCGCGCTTATAAAATGACCAACTATCTCTTCGGTAAGCATAACATCTTCCCGCACGACGCTGTAAAGGGATATTAACCGTGAAACAATGTCTGGCTTTATTCTTGCCAGATGATCCGCCGCGCTCTTGTCCCCTTTTTCGGCTCTCTTTCCAGCTATGGCCAGAGCGGCCTTCGCCAAACCTATCACAAAAGCCGATTCGAAATCGCTATAATTGGCCTTGCCCTCAAGATCCAAGACAGGCGCCTCAAGCGCCACGGGATATTGATTCCCACGGATCTCCTTGCCTTCGTCCCTGATCCATTTAAGCAGTGAAACGGATGTAATGGGGATCTCTACCGAATCGTCCGGGACCCTCTCCCGTAAAGGATCCCGGGCATGTATGCGCGAAGGCGTCCCTATCCCCAGAAGTGAATCGCGGACGCTGTCGTTAAGCATAAGTGCCGATTCCTTTCTCACCACGTTCCTGACTTTTTCCGCGAACTCCGCGGGATCGGGAGAAGCATCCATGATCCGTTTGATGTGACCGGGGAAAATGTTACCCGGCGCGGTATCGTCCAGAACAACACCTTTTGTGAAAATAAAATTCACGTTTTCATGGCTCCCGAAAAGCATTATCAGAAATGCCATAGTTTCAGCGTTCAATTCGATGTTCTTTATGCCCGGGGAAACAAGCGATACATCTACCACAATATCTATCTCGGGCATCTTATCGCCGGCGGGAAGGCTTTCCTGGAAATTTCGAAGCACCCGTGAAATACACCTGTACAGCTTAAGCCCTTCCTTATTGAGCCGCAGAAGCCGCTCTTTGAAACTGTCTACCCTTTTGGAGTTCCTGTCGGATATGACCTCTCTTACCATTCCGGAATATTCGTCCCATTCTTCCGGAAAATATTCTTCGCCGGAACCGCTCTTTTCGTCGGCATAAACCGCGAAAGCAATACCGTCCTCGAATACAACAGCCGCCCTCCCGCCCCCAAAAGCGCCGGTCATACCCACATCCGCGGCTATTAATGTCCTCTCTCCGGATGAGTCTCTTTTAACGGATATAATGCCTTCTTCAATGAAGGGGGTCGGATCATGGAATACTATCTCATCAAAAGGCAAACGATCCATTTCAAATTGCGTGATCTCAGAAAAATATACGTCGGCTATTCCTTTTCGGCGGCGTCCCTTTATATGCGGCGGAGCCCTGAACAGGGTACTTTCAAATCTATTGATCTCGATCGCTTGCTTTAGCGTATTGTTCGCGGCTTCCGCGAAAACAGCCGGGTCGCTAACATCTATCCCGAGCTCTTTGCCGAATTCCTCAACTACCGGGCTTATCACTACGCCGTGAGAAAGAACCTTCCCTCCAAGATGGCTAACAAAGATAAGTGATCCGTTCATAACATCTTCCCGTATCATCTTTACAAATTCTCCGTCGTTCGCCCATAATTCTTCGTCGAATCCGACGATCCTGCCTTTTGATTTCAGCATTTCCGCCTGGCCTTTCCATTCACAATCGGAATGTTTGAAAAGGTAATAAAGTTCATGGTTCCCCATAAGCCGTATCACTTCGCCACCGGCTGATCCGGCTTTTTTCTGTAAACCGCGCAGGTATTTGAACGCCTCTATTGATTTATCTCCCCGGTCGGGAACATCACCTCCCTCGAACAATTTG
>JBAYES010000029.1:0-25745 GCA_041667545.1 Candidatus Omnitrophota bacterium
AACCAAAAAATCTCCCGGTTTCAATCTTTTATGAAAATCCTCTTCCAAATCCTCGAAAATGTGTTTAGCCAGCTCCTTGTGATCCTGTATCTTGAACTTATAACGTCCCGAGATAACATAATCCGTATTTATGTCATTAGATATCTTAAGCCTTCTCGCTAATTTGGTCATTTGTACCTCCCTCAGACAATGTTCATAGTGTTCTGCAAAATGCCGTTTTCACGTCGTTGCGAGGGAGCAAAACGACCGAAACCCTTCGTCCTGTGGAAACATATGGGGCTCAGGATTTCGGCAGACTTAGTAGGCCGCCGAAGCAATCTTATAACCTGTTATATATGTTGAGATTGCTTCGTCACTCACTTCGTTCGTTCCTCGCAACGACGGGATAAAAGTCTATTTTGCACAACTCTAACAATGTTCACATTAGCCGCTTGCCAAAACTTTTTTCACCGTGGAAATATCCAATATATTCCAAGATCACCTTTAAACAAGAACTAAAATATCCGCGGACTTCAACCCAAGGGTCTCACAAACGGCGTTTGTGTTCTCTCGGATCGGAAATTTTACCTTCAAGTGCCGTAGCCGCGGCAGTCGCCGGGCTACCCAGATATATGCCGGAATTCGGGTTCCCCATCCTACCCTTAAAATTCCTGTTGGCTGTCGAAAAAGCCATTTCTCCGTCGGCAAGCACTCCCTGATGCGTTCCTACACAGGGCCCACAACCCGGATTATTGACCGAGGCTCCCGCCTTGACAAAAATCTCTATGAGTCCGGACTTGAGAGCATCGAGATATATTTTCCTTGAGGCCGGTGTTATTATGAGCTTCATACCTTTGGCTATTTTCTTGCCTTTTAATATTTTAGCGGCGATTTCCAGATCTTCCAGGCGTCCATTAGTACACGTCCCGATAAAAACTTCGTCTATATGAGCCCCCAGAACTTCCTTTACATCACAAACGTTATCAACAGTGTCGGGCCGGGCAACCTGCGGGGAAAGCTCCGATATATCATATTTTTTTTCTTCGAGGTATATTGCGTTCGGATCAGCGGCCACCGGCCTGATCTCGCGTATTGAGTGTTTTTTTATCCAATCTGTCGTTTTTTTGTCAGCTTCCATTAAACCGCATTTTGCTCCCATTTCGACCGTCATATTAGATATGGTCATTCTTGCCTCTATGCTCAAGGCCGTTATAGCATCTCCCGAAAACTCTACAGAACGGTAATTGGCCCAGTCGGCTCCCACATCACCAATTATGCGGAGTATAATATCCTTAGAGTACACCCCTTTAGGAAGGGTTCCCGCAACAACTACTTTAACGGTTTCAGGAACCTTGAACCAGTTCTTACCGCTTGCCAGAGCAACCGCAAGATCCGTAGACCCTACTCCTGTAGAAAGGGCGTTCAGCGCCCCGTAAGTACACGTATGAGAATCCGCACCCAGAACAAGATCACCGCAGGAAATAAAGCCGGATTCAGGGATAATCTGGTGGCAGACACCGCATCCCACGTCAAAAACCCTTACCGCATGCTCTTTTCCAAAACGCCGTATCTTGTCGTGTATAGCCGAAACCCCTATATTCGGGCTGGGCGCCGAGTGGTCTATGACCATACAGAAAGAATCTCTTCTGAACACGTTATCCACTCCCATGCGGCGAAAACTGTCTATTATCATTCCGCTTGTCCCGTCCTGTCCGAAACAAAAATCCACATCCGCCATTACCACATCCCCGGCGAAAACCTTTTTCCCGCTATGCCTTGATAATATCTTCTCCGCTATTGTCTGCGCCATTTTCTCTCCCCTTCGTAAAAATATGGTATTCTGTTCCGCGTCACTATTACTAGACGCTGTCAACCCAGTTCCTTATCCTGCCGACCCCCTCTGTTATGTTCTTGAGGTCAGAAGCAAAACTCAGTCGCACGTATTTGTCCTCTCCGAAAGGATGTCCGGGAATAACCGCTACTTTCTTATCGGCAAGAAGTCTCTCGGAAAACTCCATAGATCCCATGCCAGTCCCGGATATATCGCAGAACATGTAGAAAGCTCCCTCTGGTTTGAACGGCTTTATTTTTTCCTGGCCATCAAAAAGTTTCAGCATGAGATCCCTTCTTCTCTGGTATTCCAACCGATTGCTCTCCAGCTCTTTCCCAAGCTCTTCCGATCTCATGGCGTATTCGGCCGCGGCCTGGCTTATTGAACAGGGGTTTGAGGTGGTCTGACTTTGAAAATTAGATATGATGGAAACCAGTCCAGGGGGTGCGGCAAGGTATCCTATGCGCCACCCCGTCATCGAATAACTCTTAGAAACACCGTTTATCAGAACCGTTATGCCTTTTACGTCCGGATTGGTGGCCGCTATGGAAAAATGTTTTTCATTACCGAAAATTATCTTCTCGTATATTTCATCGCTGATTATCACTATACCATTTTCCAGGCATATCTTTCCTATAGCGGAAAGCTCATTCTTGCTGTAAACCACTCCGGCCGGATTGGATGGGCTGTTAATAATGATGGCCTTTGTCCTTTTCGTTACAACTTTTTTTATTTGCTCGGGAGTGACCTTGAACCCCCCTTCTCTGGATGTGTTTATTATCACCGGGGCCCCCCCGGCAAGGATGACCATTTCGGGATAGCTGAGCCAATAGGGATGTATGACTATAACTTCGTCACCGGGATTACAAAGACTTCTGAGGGCGTTATATATAGAGTGTTTGGCTCCCCCCGAAACGACTATCTGATTCACGGCATACTCGAGACCGTTGTCCCTTCTAAGCTTATCTGAAATGGCCTTTTTCAAAGAAAGTGTGCCCGAAGCCGGTGTATATTTCGTCTCCCCTCTTTTCATGGCCGCTACGGCGGCTTCTTTGACGCTTTGGGGAGTGTCAAAATCAGGCTCTCCGGCAGCAAGTATTATCACATCTTCCCCCGCTTTTATCATTGCTTTGGCCTTTGATGTTATTTCAAGCGTCGCTGAGGGTTTCAAAGCGGACAATCTTTCCGAAAATCCGATAGCCCTTCCACCACACATAACTTTCGACATAACTACCTCCAGTCAGAACAGAGTTCTATTTAAACGTTCACGTTCCACTTTCCGCCCCTACACAGCCGGCCTAACTCTCTCAGCGCAATTAAGATATCATAATGAAGGTAATATTACAAGAGTGAAAATAACACCAATTTAGCTCGCAAAAGGATTACGGGAGAGTTACCGATACAAGGGGCTGGCATTCCCTGCGAGGGACGCGAAGATTTTCCCAGCGAGAAAATCTTCGCTCGACGGATCCCCTCGCTCCCCCGAGGGCCTGTGCCCTCGGGGACCGTGCCCGCTCGGGGATCCAACGCCCTCTCCGGGAACACCAGCCCCTTGTATCGGCACAGCTCCTCGGGTAACTCTGGCATAACAGAATAATGCCATTATACGGTTTTGATCCGACTTGCATGGTGGTAGAATCTTGAATTTAGTTAAAATCTTGTTACGCATCGGGCCCGTGGGCTCCGGACTGCGGTTTTTGTAACACCTTTATCTGAAAGGGGTTATCTACCATGACCTCGGGATGGGAGCCTTCTGTGTTGACTTTACCGAAAACTTCTATTTCTCTGCCTTTATAATCTTTGAAAGGATCTACTCCTTCCGCCTCAAAAAGCGGCAAATTTCGTAAATATATCACGAGCCGTAGGGTATCCGGCTCCGCTGAAGCAAGATAAAGATACATCTTTCCCGAAGAAATATCCTGCCCCGAGATCCGGCCGGATATCAGACAGAAATCACCTCCATGCAAATGTGCCTGGGACGGTCTTATTTCCCTGAGCGTTCCCCAAAGCCCTCTTCGCAAGACAAAGGCTTCTTGTTGATCCATTACCAGTTCTTTGTAGTGTTTCACATTGGGAGGAAATGTGTACACTGTAGCGAATCCCTCTCTCACTAAAAGAGAATTTACCATCGCGTCGCCTGAATAAACATAGGCCAGATATCTTCCGTACCTGTCTTCCTTCTCCACGTCAAACTCGAGTTTCAAAGCCTTTCCCGACACAAGAGAGGCATTACGGTTCTTTGCCTCGACACCGTACACTTCGGGACGGTATACCCACTTTTCCCCTTCCTTTTTTCTTATTTCGGGAGTGTCAATCCCGATATATCTGACCCTTTGACCGGAAGAAAGCTCAATGGTATCACCATCAATCACCTGACGGGATCTATAAAGCCCATTATTCTCCGAAAGCTCAGCCTCACCCTGACAACCCGCCGCTAAAAGGATCAGGCCTGTTGCTATCAGTGCCGCCGTAATAAACGTAAGTTTCAAATGTCTTTTCATTATCTGCTTTTCTGAAACAGGCACAGTTCCCTCACAGGACAACTGCCGCACAAGGGTTTTCTCGCACGGCAGACCTTTCTGCCGTGCGCTATAAAAATATTTGTCAAATTTCCCCAGTTTTCCTTTTTGAATATACTCATAAGATCTTTCTCTATTTTTTCCGGAGACGTATTTTCGGTAAGTCCCAACCTTGAGGATATCCTTTTAACGTGAGTGTCCACAGCTATCCCCTGCGTTATCCCGAATCCGTGGAAAAGCACAATATTGGCGGTTTTACGGGCCACTCCGGGAAGACGCAACAGCTCCGCCATTGTCCGGGGAACTTCTCCGGAAAACTCTTTCTCTATCATGCGCGCGGATCCTATTATGTTCGCGGCCTTATTTCTGAAAAAACCGGTAGACCTTACAGCACGTTCGAGAGAAGGGCGGCCGACTTCCGCGAAATCCGAGACCGATCGGTACTTTTTAAAAAGCTCTTTAGTAACCAGATTAACCCTGACATCCGTGCATTGCGCAGAAAGTATAGTAGCGAACAAAAGCTCGTAAGGCTTGCGATAAGTAAGCTCAGTAGTCACTCCCGGGTATTCCTTATCCAGAATCCGGTATATCTTAAGAGCGTCGCCCTTATTCATCTTCCCGGCCTCTATTTTCTTCCGTCCCGAGCATGCTCTGCCGGGTCCTATATTCGTCTGAATCTTTTTTCAAGTTCTTTCGGCGATATCTCTATTCTTGTAGGCCGACCGTGCGGACAGGTAAAAGGCAAAGCGCATCTATCGAGCTGGAGGATAAGGTTTTCCATTTCCACGACACTTAGCACATCTCCGGCTTTGACCGCGGCCCTGCAAGACACCATTTTGACCAGATCTTCCATATATTCGAGATCCAGAGTGCCCGAACCGGACATATCTGAAACTATATCCCTGACTATCGTTTCTATCTGCCGGGATCCCAGGACCGGCGGCACCGCTCTTACGATGAAAGACCTTTCCCCGAAAGTCTCTATGTCGAATCCTAAACGTCCAAATCCGGGGATCATTTGTTTCATCATCACTGATTCTGTGACCGAAAGCTCCACTTTTACCGGAAACAGCAGTCCCTGGCTCTGAGGCGGCTTTCCCTGAAAAGTTTTTGAAAAAAATTCATACAGGACCCTTTCATGCGCCGCGTGCTGGTCCATTATTTCCAAACCATCTTCCAATATCCTCACTATATATGACCTTCCCAGCTGAAAGACCCGGTTCGCAGAATATCTTTTTTCGGTGTCTTCCTGCGACAAAAAACCCGGATTGTCTCGATCATATTTTTTGCCGGAGGCAGAACTGATCTCATAATCAAACTCTCTTTGATCGCCAGACGTTTCCTTAAGATTCGACGGCTCGTCCCCCCCTCCGGATATCCCCGGAGATAAAACATTGTCCTCCCTGCGGGATAGATCATTTTCAGGTCCCGACGCGGATATTTTTATCTCATTAAATCCGCTCTCTATTGCCGCTCTTACGATTCCTTTGACCAAGCCTTCTTCCTGAAATTTTATTTCTATTTTAGCGGGGTGCACATTTACATCTATCTTTCCGGGGGAGATTGTAACAAATAGCACGCAGCGGGGAAATCTGCCCCTTTCAAGAAGACTTCTATAAGAAACGTACAGCGCGTCGCTAAGAGATTTACTCCTTACAGATCTTCCGTTCACGAAAAATATCTGGCCCTTCCTGTCTTTTCCGGTGGACGACGGAGCGCTCACGAACCCCTCTACCGAAACTCCTTCCTCGGCAAATAAAATCGGTATCATATCCCGGGAAGCGTCTTCTCCGAGAATAACTCCTGCCCTGCCGAGGATATCAAGATCGGGGGAGATATCAAGCAAACTCTTCCCGTTTTGAGTCAATTTAAATCCCGTATTCGGATGAGACAAAGAAAGCTTTGAAAAAACATCTACTATTTCAGACATTTCAGTGGATTCCCTTTTAAGGAACTTTCGTCTGGCGGGAACATTATAAAAAAGGTTCCGGACCTCGATAGTCGTTCCACGATCCCTTGCAGCGGGACGGATCTTTTGCACTTCTCCGCTCTCTATGTACGCATAGGTGCCCGCCAAAGCCCCTTCTTTTCTTGTGATAACATCTACCTGAGAAACAGCCGCGACGCTGGCAAGGGCTTCCCCGCGGAATCCAAGAGTAATTATGCTCTCAAGATCATCTATACTTTTTATTTTGCTTGTCGCGTGCCTTTTAAAGGCCATCGCGATATCATCCGTTCCCATCCCCAAGCCGTTATCGGCCACCCTTATCAGGTTCTGCCCTGAACGTTCTATTTCTACTTCGATGCTATCCGCCCCTGCATCCAATGAGTTTTCGACCAGTTCTTTAACCACTGATGCCGGACGCTCTACAACTTCGCCGGCGGCTATCTTCCCGATGGTATCTTCGCTTAATAAAATTATTTTTTCATTCATTTTGTCCCGCCGCATTTTGTCTTTCCTTCCAGAACGTTCTTTCCGGAAAGTTCTTCCGCTAAAAGTTCGTCTTTTATCTCGGAGATGGTCCTTAAGGCTTCCATAGGCGTTATGTTATCGATATTAAGCCCAATTATCTTTTCGGCCACAAGAGAAGGTAACTTCCTTTCTTTGAAAAAATCCAGTTGTTTTTCGGGGTCCTTTTTCCCCGGGCTGGCTGCGCTAAGGCTTTCTTCCAAACATTTCCCGGAGTCTTCTTCCAATGTACGAGTGAACCTAGACCGTACATTTCCGGTGAAAGAATCCCTGTGCAGATTCGCCAATATCTCACGCGCTCTTTTAACAACGGATTCCGGCATCCCGGCCAGTTTCGCCACATGTATACCGAAACTTTCGTCACAACTCCCGGATTCCGCCTTATACAGGAAAATTATCTCCTCACCCCATTCCTGCACGGCCAGATGATAGTTCTCTACCCCTTTCATAACACCCGCCAGTTCAGTAAGCTCGTGATAGTGCGTGGCGAACATGGTCTTAGCCCCTTTAAGGTTACGATGGATGTACTCTACTACCGCCCACGCTATAGAAACCCCGTCAAAAGTGCTTGTTCCCCTTCCCACCTCGTCCAGCACTATTAAACTCCTTTCCGTGGCATTGTTAAGTATGTTAGCCGTCTCTATCATCTCTACCATAAACGTGCTCATACCCTGGTACAATCTGTCAGAAGCCCCGACCCTGGTAAATATCCTGTCTACAATACCTATCTCGGCTTCCGAAGCCGGAACAAAACTTCCCATCTGCGCCATTATGGTTATAAGTGCCACCTGTCTTATAAAAGTGGACTTTCCCGCCATATTTGACCCTGTAATTATGAATATCCTTTTTTCATCTCCGTCCATCAGACAGTCGTTGCTGACAAACTCTTTGTCTTTCAGTATTTTTTCAAGTACAGGGTGCCTGCCGTCTTTTATCGTTAAAGTATCAGAAGAAGATATGTTAGGCCTGACATATCTGTTCGCTGAAGACGTTTCCGACAGGGCCGATATAACATCGACCAAAGCAGCGGTTTCGGACGCGTGTTTGATAGCATCGATGGCCCCCGCGACCTTTTCGCGCAAAGCACAAAAGATCTCGTATTCCAAAACCTTTACTTTCTCTTCCGCTCCCAGTATCCTGTCTTCCTGTTCTTTCAAAGCCGGGGTAACGAACCTTTCGGCATTAGTCAGGGTCTGCTTGCGCGTATAATCGGCAGGGACACTGCCGAGATTCGTGTTGGTAACCTCTACATAATATCCAAATACCCTGTTATACCCCACCTTGAGTGAACTTATCCCGGTGCGTTCTATCTCCCGAGCCTGAAAATTCACCAGCCAGCTCCGCCCGGAATCCGCCAGTTCTCTGAGTTCGTCAACGGAGCTGTCATAACCTTTCCTTATGATCGCTCCGTCTTTTATCCCCGCCGGAGGGTCATCTGCTATGCAGGACCTTATATCTATAATTATACCTGAAAGATCTTCCAGCGCCGAAACAAGATCCGAAACCGCTTCGGGCAAGGTGTCTCCGGCCAGCTCTCCCAGTATCTTCACATTGTCCAGAGAATCCGCCAAAGCCGTCATGTCCCTGGCATTTGCCGATCCGAGACTTACCTTATTAGCAAGCCGTTCCATATCGTACATCCTCGAAAGAACATCCCTCATTCTCATCCGCAAAGAACTTTCGCGGCAAAAATACTCAACAGCATCCAGTCTACGACATATTTGCGCGCGGTCAAGCAGAGGATTTAAAAGCCATTTCTTTAATTTCCTCTTTCCCATTGGAGTCATTGTCCGGTCGAGTACCTCAAAAAGAGTTCCGGTGGAAGAAAGGTCCTCCTGGTTTTCCGTAAGCTCAAGATGACGATGTGATACCCGGTCAAGCACCATATATTCGGATGCATTATATGTCTTTACCGACCTGATATTGTCCAGCCGGCATTTCTGTGTATCCTTAAGATATTCTATAAGCGCCCCCGCGGCGCCAAGGCCTGTCTCCATATCCTGACAACCAAATGCCTCAAGAGTTTTTACGCGCAAAAGACCTTTAAGTTCTTGTTTCGCTTTTTCAGGATCGAAAAACCAGTCGTCTTTCAAAGTAACCGCTCCCAAACCCGCCTCTTTGATCTGTTCGAACTCAAACACTCCTGAAGATCCACGGGGCAGGATCGTCTCCGCCGGATCTATTTTGTATATCTCGGGGAAAAGCCTGTCGGTTCCTTCGATCTCAGTAATATTGAATTCCCCGGTAGAAACATCAGCGTACGCAAGCCCATACACGCCGTTCTTTACATCCACGGAAAGAATATAGCTGTTTTCCGGCTCAAAGCACATGCCTTCAGCGACAAGCGTTCCCGGGGTTATTATGCGGGTTATCTTTCTATGAAATATTTTTCTATCGGACAGGGCTCCTTCTACCTGGTCACAAACCGCGACTTTTTTTCCGCTTTTCACAAGCCTGGCAATATAATTTTCAGAAGCATGGTGAGGTATCCCGCACATCGGGACCTTTGCCCCCTTGTGACTGCCCCTTGAAGTCAAAGTGATATGAAGTATTTTTGACGCTTCAACCGCGTCCTCAAAAAACATTTCATAAAAATCCCCGAGCCTGAAAAAAAGTATCGCGTCGGGACATTCCTTTTTTATGTCCAGATACTGCCTCATCATGGGAGTAAGACTATCACTCATTTCTCTCCGTTCTACTGTAATCGTTATTCAGACCCTGCATAACACTACTCCTCCCGACAATAAGACGGAGTGGCTCTGTGCTCCGTACAGGGAGAATCCACTCCGCTATATTCGTTACCTCAATGTTTTTTCTGAATTCAGTCTTCTACAACTATTTCAAACACAAAGGCCCAAAGTCCTAAAGCCGGAACTCTGATCTCCGCCTATAGTAACTTTGGGCCCTTAAAAAACTAAAAAACAAAGCTTTTACCCCATGGATTTACGCTGGAATCTCTTGAAAATACCCCTTTTTGCCACTTTCTGCTGTTCAGTCTTGGCCTTTTCCTTTTTAACGTCTTCCACAGTCCGCTTTTCTTTTTCCTGATCTTTCACTTCGGGCGCAGAATGCTTTACCTGCTTGGGCTGATCTTCTTTTTTTTCTTTAGCTTCTTTGCCCTTTTTTACTTTTTCTTTCTTGGGTTTTATTCCCAGAAGCTTGTCATCCGGTATGGTTCTTTTAGTAAATTCCACAATAGCGGTACGCGCGCCGTCGCCTTTTCTGTTGCCTGATGCTATTACTCGGGTGTACCCTCCCTGAACATCAACAAAAAGAGGCGCTATCTCTTCAAAAAGGCATTTCACCATGTCCCTGTTACACAACTTCTGAAAAGCCGCTCTTCTTCCAGGGACCGAGTTAAGATCTTTTCTGGCCGCCGTTATAATGGGCTCTACAAAAACCTGAAGCGCCTTGGCTTTAGCGAAAGTGGTCTCGATCCTCTGATAACGCAAGAGATCATTGGCCATGCTCTTTAAAGTGGCTTTTCTCCAGCTTGTTCTTCTACTCAATCTTCCCTTGTTCTTCCGATGTCTCATTATTGCCCTTCCCCCGAGTTAAAACGCGTTTTATTCCTCGTTATCAAGATCCATCCCGAGATGGATACCCATGGTCTCAAGAACCCCGCTTATCTCATTTAATGATTTTTTCCCGAAGTTCTTATACTTAAGCATTTCCGCCTCTTTACGGGAGACAAGGTCGCCTATTGTCCTAATATTCGCTTCCGCGAGACAGTTAGAGCTTCTCACGGAAAGCTCAAGCTCAGAAATAGGTTTGGCTAATATTTTAGCCATATCTTTACTTTCTTTGCCGTCCCCTTCTTCATCCTCCTCTTCCTCCGAGATCTTTCCTATGGACATGAATACATCCAGATGCCTCTGAAGGATGTTGGCCGCGTAAAGAACAGTGTCCTTCGGCTCCATGCTTCCGTTGGTAAATACTTCCAGAATAAGCTTATCATAATCGGTAATATGCCCTACCCTGGTGTTTTCTACTTCTATGTTCACTCTTTTTACGGGCGAAAAAAGAGAATCTACCGGGATAGACCCTACAACATCGTCCTCTGATTTGTTCTTTTCGGCCGGGACATATCCCCTTCCCCTCTCAACCGTCATTTCTATCTCAAATTTTACATCTTCCGTAAGAGTAGCTATGTGATGCTCAGGGTCTATGATCTCCACGGTCTCATCGGTGGTAATATGTTTCGCTTTTACCTCACCTTTTTTATTCACGCTCAGAAATATAGGCTTAGGAGCCTTAAAATGCGACCTCAGAACCAGCCCCTTTATATTCATAACGATCTCTGTTACATCCTCAAGAACTCCGGGTATAGTTGAAAATTCATGAAGAGCTCCGTTTATTTTAATGCGGGTAACGGCTGTACCCTCTATTGAGGACAACAGTATCCTCCTGAGAGAATTCCCTATGGTTATACCGTACCCCTTTTCGAAAGGTTCGGCTATTATCTTTCCGTATGTGGGAGAGTATGTGGGCTCTTCAAATATTATCTTTTTCGGCAGCTCAAAGTTTTTCAGTTTGATCCCCATTTCCGACGTCCTCCTCTTTATTTTACCCGCCCTTTATCAAAAGGCTGTTTTTTAACCTTGTCCGGTACCGTTTTATTACTTGGAATACAATTCCACTATAAGATTTTCCTGTATCTCCCTGCCCGAATCGTTCTTTTGGGGTAATCTCTTTATGGTCACCGATAATTTTTCATCGGAAACCTCAATCCATTCCGGCACTCCCCTGTCCTCAAGAACTTTTCGTGTCTCTCTTATTTCTTTTTTCTGGTTCTCGGTACCGTAAATAGATATCTCATCTCCTTCGGACACCTGATACGATGGGATATTAACATTTCGGCCATTAACCTTCAGGAACTTGTGGCTCACTAACTGTCTGGCGGCGGAAAGTGATGAAGCAAAACACGCGCGGTAAATTACATTATCCAGCCGTCTCTCGAGAAGCTGCAGGAGAACTTCTCCCGTCGCGCCCTTCGATCTTTCCGCTTTCGCAAAATAGTTCCTGAACTGTTTCTCCAGCATACCGTATATCCTTTTGGCCTTCTGTTTCTCCCTGAGCTGCAGCGCGTAATTCGAAGGTTTCCTTCTTCGGCCCTGGCCATGCTGCCCGGGACCATATTCCCTTTTTACCACAGAACATTTACTTGAAGTACACCTTGTTCCCTTAAGAAAAAGCTTGTCTCCTTCTGTCCTGCACAATCTGCAGGAGGCTGTTAATCTTCTTGCCATATATCTGCCGCTCCTTGATCTCTTGATCTTGTTTTCAACTCTTTTCCGGGTAATGCTCCGGTTATCTTTACACTCTTCTTCTTTTCCTGGGCCTGCAACCGTTATGAGGAGTAGGTGTCAGATCCTTTATCATCTTTACATTAAGACCCTCTGACCTTATGCTCCTGACAGCGCTCTCTTTACCGGAACCCGGCCCCCTTAAATAAACATCCACATCTCTTATGCCATGCGTCTTTGCTTTTTTAACGGCGTCTTTAGCGGCTATGGTGGCCGCAAAAGGCGTAGATTTCCTGGATCCCTTATACCCCACCGTTCCGGGAGAACTCCAGCAAAGCACCTTGCCGTCATCGTCTGTCACCGTAACTATGGTATTATTGAAGGTCGCGTGGACAAAAACACATCCGGAAGACACTTTCCGGAATGTTTTTTTCTTTTTTTTCGTAGTATCTTTTTTTTGCACTTTTTACCTCGCTGTTTTTTATCCCGTAAAAACCAAAAAACTCAGATCACTTAGGCGGCGCCTTGACCGCGGATCTTGCCGCTTTATCCTTAAAAGCCCCTATCGTCTTTTTCGGGCCCTTTCTTGTTCTGGCATTCGTTTTTGTTCTCTGCCCCCTGAGAGGCAGACTTCTCTTGTGGCGGATTCCCCTGTATGTGCCTATACCCATAAGACGCTTAATATTCCCGGTAATTATCCTTTTCAGATCTCCTTCAACGGGAAACCTTTCCTGTATTATTTTGGTTATAACGTTAATATCATGGTCATCCAGGTCTTTAGCGCGTTTGTCCCGGGATATTTCCGCCTCGGCCAGTATTTCCCGCGACCTTGCGGGCCCTATCCCGTAAATATACGTCAGGGATACTTCAATGCGCTTTTCCTTTGGTATGTCTACACCTATAATTCGCGGCATTTCTACTCCTTAAATATTTTTGTGTCCCGTCTTCCCTTCGAAATGAAGACCTTTCCTTTCCAAGAGATATCGCTTACCCTTGCCTCTGTTTGTGTTTGGGCTCGGAACAAATTACCCTAACAACCCCGGCGCGTTTAACTATCTTGCATTTTGAACATATCTTTTTTACGCTTGGTCTCACCTTCATGATCATTTCTCTCTTTTTGTAATACGTCCCCGGCCCAAATCATACGGTGAGAGTTCCACCGTTACCTTGTCGCCCGGCACGATCCTTATGTAATACATCCTCATCTTACCTGAAACATGGGCCAGAACAACATGCCCATTCTCCAACTTCACCCTGAACATAGCATTCGGCAGATTTTCCAGTATTTCCCCTTCCGCCACTATCGCTTCTTCTTTAGGGCTCATGTAACCACCTCCGCACTGCCTGTTCCAACTATCACCGTATTCTCAAAATGAGCTGAAAGTTTTCTGTCGGCTGTAACGGCCGTCCATCCATCTTTCATTATCTCAACTTCGCGAGAACCCTCATTGAACATCGGTTCGATCGCGAGAACAAGCCCCTTTTTCAAAACCATTCCGCGGCCTTTAACCCCCCAGTTAGGCACCTCCGGAGGCTCGTGCAAATTACGTCCTATGCCATGTCCAACAAAAGCCCTTACTTCAAGAAACCCTGAACGCTTCGCCTCTTTTTGCACCGCGGCAGATATATCTGAAACCCTATTCCCCTCTACAGCTTTACTTATTCCTTCTTCAAGGCCTTCCCTGGCCGCTTTTATAAGCCGTGAGGCCGTTTCAGATATCTCACCCGCCGCAAATGTCCGCGCGGCATCGGCATAGAACCCGTTCATTTTGACTCCCACATCTATGCCTATTATGTCTCCCTCTGAAATAACAACTTTTTCCGAAGGAACGCCGTGCACTACCACCTCATTGATCGAAGCGCATACCGTAGCAGGATATCCCATATACCCCTTAAATGCAGGTTCTCCGCCATTATCACGTATAAAGACTTCCGCTTCTCTGTCAATGTGCGCTGTCGAGATGCCCTCTCTTACAAGACTCTCAATCAGGCTCAAAACCCCGGCTACCACTCTTCCGGAAGCCCTAATACCCTCATATTCTTCGTCATTTTTCAGGATCGTCATTTATAAGCCCTTCTTTTTCAAAAAGGGCGGCAATAACATTAAAAAGCTCGTCTCGGGACAGATCACCGTTAAGTTCGTATAAAATACCCTTTTCTTTATAATACCGTATAAGCTCTTCTGTCTGAGCCTGATAGACCTCAAGTCTGTTCTTTACAGTTTCCGGTTTATCGTCCTCTCTCTGTATAAGTTCCGTCTTACATACATCACATATGCCTTTTTCAACAGGAGGCATATTGGTCTGATGATAGTTCTTCTTGCACTTAAGACACACTCTTCTCCCGGAAAGTCTTTGTATCGCGACTTTCTCCGAAGTCCTGAAATAAAGAACAAACCCCACTTTCCTGCCGGTTTCACCGAGAGATTCGTCCAAAGATTCGGCTTGCCGACGAGTTCTCGGATAACCGTCCAGCATAACTCCGTTAAGAGCATCGGGTTTGGACATCCTTTCAAGGACCAGCCGGGTAACCAGCTCGTCAGGAACCAATTCTCCCCTCTCCATATATTTTTCGGCCTCTAACCCTGTTTCTGTCCTGTCTTTTATGGCGCATCTGAGCATGTCTCCCGTTGAAATATGCAGAAGCCCGTATTCCGAAACAAGGATATCAGCCTGAGTCCCTTTTCCCGCTCCGGGAGGACCTAAAAGAACAAGATTTGTATCTCTCAAAAACTTGCTCATGACATACGCCCCTTGACCCTTCCTTTTTTCATAAACCCTTCGTAATGCCTCATGAGCATATGAGATTCCACTTGACGCATAGTATCCAGCATAACTCCAACAACTATAAGCAAACCTGTTCCTCCGAAAAAGCTCGCTACCATAAAGGGAATCCCAAGCTGACGGTTTATAATGGACGGTAATATGGCTATCACAGTAAGAAAGAGCGCTCCCGGAAGCGTTATTCGCGTCATTATAAAATCCAGATATTCCGCTGTCTGCCTTCCCGGACGTATTCCAGGAACAAAACCTCCGAATCTTTTGAGATTGTTAGCTATGTCTATAGGGTTAAATGTTATAGCCGCGTAAAAATAGCAGAAAAACAGTATAAGAAGAGAATACACCACAAAGTACAATGGCTTGCCCATCATAAGAGCGCTGGCAAAACCCTGAACACCCTGGTGTGGTATGAACCCCGCTATAGTTGAAGGGAAAAGTATTATCGACTGCGCGAAAATGATCGGAATAACCCCTCCCTGGTTAACCTTAAGGGGAATATAAGTGCTTTGTCCTCCATACACCCGTCTTCCTACAACTCTTTTGGCGTATTGTACAGGGATCTTGCGTACTCCCTGCGTAAGCAAAACCACCGCCACAACCACAAAAATAAACATCAGAGCAAGGAACACAAGCTTGAAAGCGTCTATCTGCACATCACCGCCCTGAGTTCCCGGTGTAGCCAGCGCCACAAGCTGCGTGAAAGCCTCCGGCATTCTGGAAACAATACCCGCCGTTATTATAAGCGATATCCCGTTACCTATACCCTTTTCCTGTATCTGTTCCCCCAGCCACATTATGAAGGCCGTGCCTGTAGTAAGGGTTATTACCGTCAGTATCCTGAAGCCCCAACCCGGGAACTGGACGATCTGCAGCCCCTGGAATCTGTCGGGATTTTCCAGCCAAAGCGCTATAAAGAAAGACTGAACTATCGAAAGCACTACCGTAAAATACCGGGTATACTGTGTGATTTTTTTTCGTCCTTCCTCTCCTTGTTTAGCCATTCTTTCGAGAGCAGGTATGACCGTTGTTAAAAGCTGCAGGATAATGGAAGCCGATATATACGGCATTATTCCGAGCGCGAAGATCGTGAGGCGTTCCATCGCCCCGCCGGAGAACATATTAAGTATGCCGAAAAGCGTGCCGCCCTGTGTCCTTGCGATATTATCAAAAAACTGCGCCAGTTTAGCGCCATCGATCCCGGGAGTAGGTATAAAAGCTCCCACCCTGTACACTGCCAGAAGTCCCAAAGTTACAAGTACTTTTCTTTTAAGATCCGGAATTTTAAAAATATTGCCTATGGCCGCAAACACTTATGTCTCCTCTTATTTTTTTGACTGTCTTGTCCTGAGATCAGCTGAGCGGATCTCCACCACTTCCGCCTTTCCCCCGGCTTCCTCTATCGCTTTTTTAGCCGAAGATGAAAAAGCGTTCGCCTTCACGGTAACAGCCTTTTCAAGAGTTCCCTTCCCCAAAACCTTATAGGGTATCCTCTTGTTCTTCATTATCCCTTTGGACACAAGAAAGTCCCTGTCCACAACGCATCCGTCCTGGACCACATCCATTTCCTGCAGTTTTCCAATATTGATGAGGCCCCACTCAACTCGAAACTTATTGGTGAACCCCCTTTTAGGCATTTTTCGTATAAGAGGCATCTGTCCGCCTTCAAATCCGGGGTTATAAGTCCCCCCGCCTGAACGAGCTTTCGCCCCTTTATGCCCCTTGCCGGATGTTTTACCTTTTCCGGAACCTATTCCCCGTCCTTTTCTTTTTCCCTTGCCCTTTATGCGAGGTTTGGGAATATCCTGTATTCTAATTACCATACTTTTCCTTTTTCCCTTTCATAGTTACAGCTTGTCGTTCTTAACCGCCAGCACGCGTGATCTATTCTGACCCTCTTCTTTTCGACATTAGATTCTTGAACCCGTTTTCTGTAGCTTTTACAACATTTACAGCATTCCTGGATCCAAGGGTCTTAGTGAGTATGTTCTTTATCCCCGCAGCGTCGCACATTGCTCTGACCGGACCGCCCGCTATTACCCCGGTTCCGGGACCGGCGGGCTTCATTATAACCCGGGATGCCTTAAATTCTCCGATCATCTCATGGGGAATAGTGCCATCAATTAAGGTCACCTTAATAAAAGATTTATTGGCCTGTGCGGTGCCCTTTTTGATAGCCTCCACAACCTCGTTGGATTTCCCAAGTCCTATCCCGACATTCCCTTTCCCGTCACCTGTAACAACAAGAGCGCTAAATGAAAAATTCTTCCCGCCTTTCACAACCTTGGACACTCTGCCGATCTTTATGACCCTTTCTATAAAACCCGAGTCTGATTTTTTTTCGCCCTTTGACCGTGAGAAACCTTCCCTCTTTTTCTTTTCACCGCTTTTCCCGGAGCGTGCGGGTTCTTTGTTTTCTCTGATCTCACCCGCGTTTTCTGGAGCCTTTTCCTCTACGGCCGATACATCTGCTTTTACTTCATTTTTTGTTTCGTCGTTTTTAAGTTTCTCGTCACCTGGCATTTCGTTTTCTCCTTAAGATTAAAATTCTATGATTCTGCAAAATTTACTTTTATACCGTCTTTGCGAGGAACGAACTAAGTGAGTGACGAAGCAATCTCAAAAAACATAATAAGTTATAAGGTTGCTTCGGTCGCTTTGCTCCCTCGCAATGACGTGAAATTGCTATTTTACAGAACTCTATTAAAATTCAAGCCCCTCTTTTCTGGCTCCTTCTGCCAAAGCCTTCACGGTTCCGTGGTACTTATACCCGGCTCTGTCGAAAACAACTTTTTTAATGCCTTTCCCCATAGCTTCTTTTGCTATTTTAACGCCCAAACCTCCCGCGCACTCAATGTTCTTCCTCGTAACAGTATCCGACTTCTCCCCGGCGATCCTGGTAGAAGCCCCGCAAACTGTCTTTCCAACAACATCATCTATGACCTGCACGTAGATATTCCTATTGGATTTGGATATGGCCATTCTGGGCCTGTCGCTTGTGCCCGAAACTTTTTTCCTGATAGATTTTTTCCGCCTCAATACCTTTTTTTTCTTATCCATATTGTTTCCTTTTGTATTTATCCGCAGCACGATCTACGCCACGCTCTTTCCCTGCTTCTGCCTTACATATTCCCCTTCATACCTTATACCTTTCCCCTTGTAAGGCTCCGGCGGATAAAAACCTCTTATATCTGCCGCTACCTGCCCCACCTGTTGCTTGTCCGGTCCTTTAACCACTATCTGGGTCGGCGCGGGGGTTTCTATGGTTATTCCTTCCGGAGGAGAAAATTTCACGCTATGTGAAAAACCTATCTCAAGCACCAGTTCCTTTCCCTTGATCTGGGCTTTATACCCCACTCCCTGTATTTCCAATTTTTTCTGGAACCCGGAGTTAAGCCCGGTTATTATGTTCTGTATAAGACTCCTGGTCGTACCATGCAAGGCTCTGTGTGCGGCTGAATCAGAAGGCCGCGTTATTATAAGCTCCGCGCCGTTAAGCTCAGCTGTGAAACCATCAGGAAGAACGTGCTGAACGGTTTTCCCTTTCCCCTCGACACC
The DNA here is from genome assembly GCA_041667545.1 of Candidatus Omnitrophota bacterium. Lineage (GTDB taxonomy): Bacteria > Omnitrophota > Gorgyraeia > Tantalellales > Tantalellaceae > SLID01. The sequence goes on from JBAYES010000029.1 coordinate 18,381, forward strand.
TACTATCCGACCCTTTACCTCTATTTTTATACCCGATGGTACCGATATGGGCCTTTTTCCTACTCTCGACATTACCTTTTCTCCTTTTCAGCTACCAGAGATGGCAAATGACCTCTCCGCCCACTCCCTGCTCTTTTGCTTCCTTATCGGTCAGCACACCCTTACTGGTCGACAACACAGCCACTCCCACACCCGCAAGCACGGCTTTTATGTTCTTGGATTTCACAAACTCTCTTCTGCCGGGCTTTGACACTCTGATAAGTTTTCGCATCACAGGCTGCTCACCACTGTCGTACCTGAGGTATACCTTTATCTGCCCCTGCTTTTCATTTTCTATTTCCTTGAAATTCTCTATAAACCCTTCTTTTTTGGCTATTTTCATGACCCCCACAAGAAGGGACGATCTTTTTATGATAACGGTTTTCTTCCCGACCATTATCGCGTTTCTCACCACCGTAAGCTGGTCAGCTATTAAATCCGAAACACTCATTTACTTTCTCTCCTTGTTTTACCTATTATCTTCCCGGAAAAACTAACCATAGAAAGACAAATAGACTCTCCAATTACCAACTGGCCTTGCGCACCCCCGGGATATCTCCCTTAGAGGCAAGTTCCCTGAAACATATTCGGCACAATTTGAACCGCTTCATATACCCCTTCTTCCTACCGCATATCTGACAGCGGGTTATTACCCTCGTGGAAAATTTAGGTACGCTTTTGCTTTTCTCTAACAAACCTTTTTTTGCCATTTTTCCCTCTGTTTATCTTATTTCATTATCTGAACTATTCACCCTGCTTTTTTGTAAACGGCATCCCGAAAGCCTCAAGAAGGCCCATTGCCTCTTCTTTTGTCAATGCCGTCGTTACAATACATACATCCATCCCATGAGAAGCGGGTATCTTATCGAGCTCAAGTTCCGGGAATATCGTCTGCTCCTTTATTCCCAGAGTGTAATTTCCACCCTGATCAAAGGCATTCCGGGACACTCCCCTAAAGTCCTTGATACGGGGTATTACGAAGTTTATTAACCTGTCGAGAAACTCGTACATTTTAGCCTTCCGCAATGTGACCTTGTACCCCACGGGCACTCCCTCTCTTATCTTAAAGTTAGAAATAGCCTTTTTAGACCTTGTCAATTTTGGTCTCTGCCCGGTAATTGCCGCAAGCTCGTTCCTTATAGGCTCAATAAGATCCTTCTGGTGAGCCATCTCGCCCATTCCGACATTAACCACTATTTTGTCTATTTTGGGAACCTGCATTTTATTAGAATACCCAAACTTGTTCATCAGTTCCGGAATTATCTCTTTATCATATGTCTCTTTAAGTCTTGCCATGTTTTTATCTTCCTCTTTCGTATGTCTTTTTATTCCCTGAACGAAAACATCAGAGAACCTCTTTGCATTTCTTGCAATACCTGACTTTAGATCCGTCGCTTAAAATGTCCAGCCCCACTCGTGTGGGCCTATTACATCCTTTACACATTACAGCAAGGTTGGACATGTTTATGGGCGATTCCTTATGTATTATCCCTCCCTGATCGTCCTGGCGGCTTTTTCTTTTATGCTTGGCGGAAAAATTTATCCCCTGCACTATAACCCTGTTATCCGAAGGGAAAACCTTTAGCACTTTCCCGGTTTTTCCTTTGTCTTTTCCGGCCAGCACCTTTACATTATCGTCTTTTTTTATGGTCAACATATCTTTCTCACCCCTCCACCTCCCGGAAACCTATATAACTTCCGGAGCAAGCGAAATAATTTTCATGAAATTCTTTCTTCTTAATTCTCGGGCAACCGGACCGAAAACACGAGTTCCTCGGGGGTTCCCGTCCTTGTCAATTATTACAACGGCATTATTATCGAATCTTAAAAGGGTACCATCTTCCCTGTTAATGGGATAAGCTGTCCTTACGACCACACCTCTGACTACTTCTCCTTTTTTCACTTCAGCGGTGGGAGTAGATTCCTTTATGTTGCATGTTATGACATCGCCTATCTCGGCCGTACTCTTCCCGGACCTTCCTATAACGCCTATCATAGAAGCCTTCTTTGCTCCGCTATTGTCTGCTACATCCAATATTGTCCCCATGATTATCATTTCTTCTCTCCCTTCTCCGCCTTCTGTAAGATCTCTTTTACCAGCCAGGTCTTTTCCTTGGAAACGGGACGGATCTCTTGAACTTTTATGAGGTCTCCCACAGAGGCCTCGTTCTTTTCGTCATGGGCTTTTACCTTCTTATGTCTCCTGACGAACTTTTTGTATATCGGGTGTCTTTTTTTGGTTTCCCAAAGAACCGTAACGGTCTTGTCCATCTTGTCGCTTATAACCGTTCCAACTATGGTTCTTTTAAGAGGTTTTTGTGACTTCACCTTTTTTCTCCTTTAAAATTGTATGACAGCGCGCTATGTCTTTCTTCAACACAGAAAATACGCTGGGCCTTTCCACTCTTCCCGTAACCATTTCAGCTCTCATTTTAAAAAGCTGTTCCTTTAGCGTCAGCAGTTTATCCTCTATTTCCCCTACGGTCATATCCCTTACTTCGCCCGGCTTCAACTTTTCCCTCCTCGCGATATAAATCTCGTTTTCATTGAGAGTTTATGCGCTGAAAGACGAAAAGCTTCTCTTGCCATATCGTACGGCACGCCTTCCATCTCAAAAATAACCCTTCCCTTCTTTACAACAGCCACCCAACCTGAAGGAGACCCTTTCCCCTTTCCCATTCTCGTCTCCGCGGGTTTTGACGTAACCGGTTTATCCGGGAAAACCCTTATCCAAAGCTTCCCGGCTCTTCCGGTCTCTCTCATAAGAGCGACCCTCGCTGCCTCTATCTGTCTATCTGTCATCCAAGCCGTTTCTATGGCCTTAAGGCCGTACTCCCCAAAGTCCAAAGTACACGCGCCCGAACTCGTCCCTTTTCTTTTTCCACGCTGTTGCTTCCTGAATTTGACCCTTTTGGGCATCATAGCCATCTCTTACCGCTCCTCTATTGTCCTCTGTCGTTCTTTCCCTTTACTTTTTCAGCGGGTTTCTCCTTTGAAATACCCTGAACTGTCCTCTCGAATTTCTCACCTCTGTATATCCACACCTTCACCCCTATCAATCCATAGGCAGTTTTTGCCTCGGAAAAACCATAGTCTATATCGGCTCGAATAGTGTGCAAAGGTATCTTGCCCCATTTGTACTCTTCCGATCTCGCTATCTCAGCTCCTGCCAGCCTGCCGGAACACTTCACTTTTATACCTTCTCCACCGGCGTCCCTAAGGCTCTGGATCGTTTTTTTCATGGCTCTTCTAAACGCTATTCTTTTTACCAGCTGCAAAGATATATTATCTGCAACGATCTTTGCGTTCAATGCCACGTTGGGTATTTCTTTAACGTCTATTATCAGCTTGTTCTGGTCGCCCACTATCTGCTGCATTTCTTCTTTTAAAGATTCTATCTGGGCGCCTTTTCTTCCTATAATCATCCCGGGCCGTCCGGCATGGATAATGACCCTGACCCTCTGGCTTGCTCTTTCTATGTCGACGTGGGAAACAAGCGCCTGCGTCAAGCTCTTTTCCGCCGCTCTGCGTATCCTTGTATCTTGAAGAAGCTGATCCGCGTACTCCTGCTTGTTGGCGTACCACCTGCTGTTCCAATCCCTTATTGCTCCCAACCTGAAACTTATCGGGTTTACTTTCTGTCCCATATCAGTTCTCCGCCTTAGTTTTCTTTCGTTTTATACTTTTTTTATCGACCTTTCCAACCTCTTTCTGGACCGCTTCGAGCTCAACGCGTAAATGGGTCGTCCGATGCCTCACCGAAGTGGCCCTTCCCATTGTTGCCGCTCTGAACCTCACAAGCATCGGGCCGCCGTTAGCAAACAGTTTGGAAATATAAAGGTCTTTCGACAAAAATTTTTCCTGCCTGTTAAAATTAGCGTTCGCGAACGCAGAGCCCAAAACCTTCTTTATGGGAACTGCCACCCCCTTGTTAACATTATCCAGTATAAAATTCGCCTGCTCCACGGTCTTTCCCTTTAAGAGATCCACTACAAGCCCCGCTTTTCGGGGCGACATCCTTACGTATTTAGCTTCTGCCTTGGCAATCATTTTTTCTTCCTTTTCCTCGAAGGCTTTATCTTTGCCATTCAACTTTCTTTAAGTTTTTTCCAACGATGTCTTTGTCGCTGCACCGTGACTTCTGAAAACACGTGTCGGCGAAAACTCGCCGAGTTTATGCCCAACCATATTTTCAGTTATGAATATAGGGTGGAACTTTCGGCCGTCATGAACCGATATTGTCAAACCTACAAAATCAGGAAGGACCGTCGAGCTTCGCGCCCAGGTTTTAATGGGTTTCTTGCTTCCCGTTTCCAGCATTTTGTCGACTTTTTTCCTTAAACTCGGGTCAACATATGGTCCCTTTTTTACCGACCTTGACATACTTCTATCTCCTCCGTTTGATTATCTTCTTCGTTGACGCTTTCTTTTTCTTCCGCGTCTTCAGACCTTTGGTTATCTTCCCCCATGGTGTTACTGGGTGCCGTCCTCCCGATGATTTCCCTTCGCCGCCTCCCATAGGATGGTCCACCGGATTCTTTACCACCGCCCGGGAAAGAGGCGCTCTTCCGCGATGTCTGTTCCTTCCGGCTTTACCTATGGAAATGTTCTCATGGTCAGCGTTGCCCACTTTTCCCAGCGTCGCGTAGCAATTCTCATTGACGAGCCTGACTTCTCCGCTTGGCATTCTTAAATGTATATTCTTTCCGTCCTTAGCTTCCACAACAGCGTTATTCCCGGCCGACCTGGCTATTTTGGCTCCTCTGCCCGGATCCATTTCCACGCAAAAAACCTCCGATCCTAAGGGAACACGCGCAAGAGGAAGAGAGTTCCCTACTTCAATACGCGCGTCACTTCCGCTTTCAAGATCTGTACCCACCTTTAACCCCGCGGGCGCTATCATGTAACTCTTTTCTCCGTCCTGATATTGCAAAAGCGCGATATTAGCCGATCTGTTAGGATCATACTCAACAGATATGACCTTCCCTGACATTCCCTTTTTGGAATATTTGAAATCTACGAGCCGGTATCTTCGTTTGTGCCCGCCGCCTATACCCCTTGATGTAAGTCTTCCAAGATTATTTCTCCCCCCGGTCTTACGCAAAGCCACTGTCAGGGATTTTTCCGGGTAAGAACGCGTCAATTCAGCCCCTTCCGAGACCGAAGACCACCGCGTACCCGGAGTTCTGGGCCTGTATTTTTTCACCATATCAAGTTACCTCTATTTTGTTTTCCGGTTTAAGTGTAACGATCGCCTTTTTCCAGGAGGAAGTTATTCCTTCTTTGATCCTTACCCGTTTTTTCTTTCCTTTCACCGTCATGATATTCACACTATCGACCTTGACATTGTATACATGTTCGACGGCGTTTTTTATCTCGATCTTGTTCGACCTATTGTCTACCTTGAACAGGTATTTGTTATACTGCACCATACCCGAACCTTTTTCCGTTCTTATCATGTGTTTCAGCACGTCATGCGGACTTCTCATCTTAACCTCTCGATCAGTTTTTCGAAAGCTTCTTTTTCTATCACAATATTATCGTGTAAAAGAACATCCCTCGCATTCAAGTTCCTGCCTTCCATAAGACGCACCCCTTCCAGATTTCGAAAAGAAAGTTTTACGTTATCGGACAGCAAGTCCACTATTATCAGCGCTTTTCCCTCGACGTTCAATTTATTAAGAATACCCCTGGACACTTTTGCCTTTGGTTCTGCCAGTTCAATTTTTACAACAGCTTTTACCATCTGTTCCGAAAGCCGCGCGTTGAGTCCGGAAAGAAGGGCCTTTCTCGCCGCTTTCTTGGGTATAGAATAGCCGAAATCCCTGGGATGCGGCCCGAAAACCGTTCCGCCGTGTCTCCATAACGGGTTGCGCGACGATCCCACTCTCGCCCGTCCCGTTCCTTTCTGCCTCCACGGCTTTATTCCTCCGCCCGACACATCCCCTCGCGTCTTTGTGGAAGCTGTCCCTCTGCGCCTGTTGTTCTCATACATTTTTTTGGCTTCGTAGAGAAGCGTCTTATTTACCTTTCCGTCAAAAAGATCCTTATCGAGAAGAATGTTGTCAACAATTTTCCCTTCAAGATCATGAACCGGTAACCTGCTATTTATTTTTCCCATTTTCCCTCGATTAATATTTCGGGCAAGAAAATTTCGCCCCTACGCTTTTTCTTCAATATTTTCCGGTGTTGATACCTCTTCCCTGGGAGCAAGTACTCTTTTCCTGGCGTATCTTACAACAACATAAGACCCGTTGGCTCCGGGAACAGCTCCCCTGATCAATAAAGTGTCCTTTTCCTTGTCTACCTCGATAACTTCGAGATTTTGCGTTGTTACCTTTTCCGATCCCATATGTCCGGCCATTCCGAGCCCTTTGAATACTCTGGAGGGGTATGAACTCTGGCCAATAGATCCAGGCGCGCGATGCGACATTGAGCCGTGTGTTTCAGATCCGCCGGCCCACCCATGCCTTCTTGTTCCGCCCTGAAACCCTTTACCTTTTGAGGTTCCTGTAATATCGACCATATCGCCTTTCTGAAAAATGAGGTTTGTAACCTCATCCCCCACCTTTATATCGTTTACTTCTTCGCATCTTATCTCTCTGACGAACTTTTTCGGCTTAAGCCCAAGAGCCTTTAAAAAAACTCTCTGTGGTTTTTTGACCCTTTTCTCTTTCGCGTCACAAAAACCCAGCTGAACGGCATTATAACCATCTTTTTCTGCTACCTTCACTACCTGTACCGAGCAAGGGCCCGCCTCGATTACCGTAACGGGGATACATGTACCCTCTTCTGTAAATATTCTTGTCATCCCTATCTTTTTTCCTAATATTCCCGGAATCATTTTTTCCTCTCTATTTTTCTCAAATCGTCTTTTAAGGCTTGTTACTGTTTGATCTCCACGTCAACACCTGCGGGAAGATCAAGCTTCCGTAACGCGTCTATTGTCTTTGACGTCGCATCAACTATGTCAAGAAGCCGTTTGTGGGTTTTAAGTTCAAACTGCTCTCTGGATTTCTTGTCCACATGGGGCGACCTTAAAACGGTAAAGACCTCCCTCTTTGTAGGAAGAGGGACCGGACCAAGCACGGCGGCGCCTGTTTTCTTTACAGTTTCGACTATTTCGCTCATAGAAACATCCAGCAGTTTATGATCGAAAGATTTTAGCCGCAGACGTATCTTTGTTTGTTTTGCCTTTTTTGTCATTTTACCCTCGGTTTCTACCGCTCCTTGACTATTTTAACTACCTTTTCTCTCACCACGTCGCCTCGAAGAGGAGCAAAGCGACGACGAAGCAATCTCTGCCATTAAACAACCCCTACTGCA
>JBAYES010000030.1:0-24738 GCA_041667545.1 Candidatus Omnitrophota bacterium
AATGGCGCCATTATCGGATGGTTGGGGAGTAATATGAAAATAGTGTCATGTTGAAGGCTCGCGGTGGCTCTGGGCGTCTCTCGCCGGGCGGACGACGAAGGAAATGACGCCATGCCGCCGTAGACGGTGTGGACTTGAAATCTAATATTATTGTCCAAATCATCGGGGGTAGATGCTATTTTTGCTGCTCTTGGAGGAGTTTTTGGAGTCTTTCTTTGCATTGCAAGAGTTCTGGTTTGGCATGCTCATTGACATTATCAAGAAGCCAGTTAATCTCATTTATTGCGGCTTCATGTTTGTCTGTAGCTTCATAAATATCGAGAAGAGTTTTGTGGGCGGAAAATTTCACGATATGCTGTTTAGCCTCTCTAATAGCTTTTAAAGCTTCTTTTTCCGCTTCGTCATATTTCTTTGCCTTATATAGTTCCCAAGCATTGATAGCGATATCATCTGCTGGATCGATTAATTCTTTCATATCTTTTTTCGTCCTTTCAATTTGCTCTTTAGTGCCGATAAGTACTATTTCTTTTCCAGAAACACTTTCCACCATAATCTCATTACTCTGACTACTGTTACCTTTTTGCGATGTTGTTTGCAATAAACAAGCTACAGAAATTCCTAATATTGCCGAACAAGAAAGAATAATAACAACCATAATCGTTTTTTTCATCTTACTCATCTACTCCCACATTAAATTTGCTTAAATCTACTTCATATTCAACCAATTTTCCATCCTTGTATATTGGAGTCACCGCCAACATACCTTGTAAATCACGGGTTAGCAGATTAATGTCATATGCTCTTTTCGTTACAAATGCATTAAATTGTGCTGCTTTTTCGTTTATTTCTGCCGCAACACCTTCTTTATTCGGATTAATGCTGAAATCATAATGATCTGCTCCCAACAGCCGTATATTAATGACGTTTACATTGGAAAACTTTTTCTCATTTACAAGTATACCATAATGATCGTCGTCACCGTAAATGTTAATAAAGTTTTTTATGTGCGAATTGTTAATACTGTCATCGAATATCGTCTTCCTCAGAACCGTGCCTCTTAACGATGGGCCTCCATAAGCCACAATTGTTTCCACATCTATGTCGTACTTTTCTACAGCCCTCAACCACGGATTAAATGATCCGGAATATAGTACTGATACTTTCTGAGCGGCAATTCGCTCCTCCGGGGTCAAAGTATCCAAATGATCCAGATACTTTTGGTACAATTCATCCGCAATCACATCTCTCCTTAAAAATTCATCCCTTAACCATATCACAAGATCAGTAAGATAATGACCACGTTCGTATATCGGGACCAAAAATACATTATTAGGATTAACTCCCTGGTTTGCCAATTCCTCTCTAAAATTTATTGTTGCATCTGGCGGAATCCCTTCCGGATTAGGATTATTTAACCCATTCATAATAAAAAAGTAGGTTAAAAAATCTTCTTTTTCTTCAACCGAAAGATCAGAAAAATCAAAACTCGCTATATCCTGAATATCAATATTTGGATCATCAAAGTTGATCTCGACATTGATACTGTCTCCGGTGTATTGGTACTCGTATAGCTTTCCTCTCTCGAAATCCATTACTATTCCGCCTATGGGGATGCCGTTTTCATTGAGTTCAAGGCCTGTTTCAGGATCTCTGGCTATTATTTGGATATGCGATCCATTCGTTCCGTAGACCTCCATTTTGTCTATTACCACAGAACCGCTTACGTGATAGACCATACGTGTTCCTTCGGAGGTGATTTCTTCGATCGAACCGTTAATGAGACCAAAACCTCCGGTTATCGGATTTATTCCGTATTGTCCTCTTTCTTTTACATCACCATAATCCCTGCCGATCACATTGTCCGTATTCGGGTCGAGGTAGAGATTCTCATTGCCAGTTACGTTTATTTTCTTCAGCCAAACACCGTCTTCCTGGACCATTTCGGCATTGCCGGTGATAAAGTCGGCTATCCCGCCCTGTTGATTTATCACTCTTATGGCTTCGTCCCTGAAGATATGCGTCATATAATTCTCGATCGCCGCTACAATTCCTTTTTCCTGAACAACGTCTATGAAATCTATCAAATGGGCCAGATAATAGTTTTTCTGCCAGTCCTTGTTCCATCCGCCCTGGACCGGGTCATAGAGACCAAATGTTAAAGCACGTACGCTTGCGTTCCAGAAGTTCTGGAACATACCTTGAAACATTCCTGTAATGCGTTCCTGAGGATTTTCATTAAAACCGTCAATGGCACCCATAACGGCAGTTATGATCATATTGTTTACAAGTGGTGGAAGATTTAATGCGTCTCCTGCGAGACTGAAGGCTATAGCTAGATTGGAGGGTTGGGTGAGTCCTTCGACAAGACCATCCCACCAATCCCCCGGACTTCCACCCCCCTGGCCGAACGTACCCAGGCCCGCCCTCAGGCTGCTTCTTATCCCAATCCCTGCCAGGTACGAGATATTCTGATCCAGGCCTATCATCTGGCCTAGTTTGGTTATGCCGTAGTAGGCTAGTTCGCCGGCTACGTTGGGGAGGATGGTGGTGCCTGTTACGTAGGATATCGCGGCAAGGCCGGTTTTTATGACGGGGTCAGCGCCTGTCTGCGGAACCAGCACTCCGCCAAGTCCGGCATTAACTATGGTTCCCGCGGCGATACCTATGATGTTGGTTATGGAGCTGTCTATCCCCAGAGTGTACCCTGCGTACCGGGTGCCTTCTATGACGAGCGATGTGAAAGCGTTGTGAAGCCCGAACCCGGATCCGGTAGCGGAATATGTTGTCCCGAAATCGACAAACCCGCCTGAAATGAACGCCGCGGTAAGGCCGGCTATATTAGCGTTCATCCCGAACGTTAAAAGAGCGTTAGTGTACGCCGTGTTAAGCGATATGCCTATTACGGCCTTGCCGATAAGAGCGGGCAGTCCGTTGACAAAACCCGTAACCGACTGTATGAACACGTTGCTCATCTCTTTTGTGGTCTGCCCCAGGACTTTTCCGATATTGGCCACACCTTCGGCGAAACCTTTAATAATGTTCCCGAAATTCACCGCTATATAAAGTACCCCCGTAACCAGGGATATTATGCCGAACACATTGCTCAATAAACGCGCGATTTCGTTATCTATGAATGATAATACTGTGGAAATAACCGCTGAGACGACACTGATGATGAAGAAGATAAGAAAAGGATCGCTGCCGCGTACTTCCATGGCTTCGGTATTCGTAAGTACGCGCGATATACCGTCTTCGGGCGGGCCGCGGTCCGTCAGGGCATAACCGTCCCAGGACGAGAGTAGATCGTCTATATTCATTTCCCGAAGCCGGCCGGAAGCGCCCTGTGAGGGTTCGTAATAGGTAACCTTGCCGGTTTCAGCGTCTATGCCGGTAACAACTATGAAATGGTCGCCGTTCACTCTTATGATAGCTTTGCCGGTATCGCCTGTAACGTGCTTTAGCGCGGATACGCCTGATGTATCAAGCTGTACGGCATGGTATTGAAGCCCTTGCGTAGAGGCGTACGTTTTAAGAGCGTACAGCGATATCGCAAGTTCGCCTGTGGTTATAGACGTTATGGAACCCGTAAAAATGTCTATAAGTATCGTTTTAACGGCGAGGTCTTCGATATCCATGCCGGATCCCAGAGAGAGCATCTCTTTAAGCGCGAAAAACGCGGATCTGCCGAAATGCCTGTTATTCGACCGGAGCCATTTCAATATCGCCTCGAAATCCCTCGCGTCATAAAGAACGTCCTCTTCGGATATGCCTGAAGAACCGAAAAACGCGGCGCTTTCATTCCCGGACATCTCTTCCACGCGGGCGAGAGCCTCCTCCACCCCGGAAATAACACCGTTTATGAAATTATCGTTTTCTTCCCTTTCGGCGATATATGCCTCGTCATCTTCCAGCATGTCTATAACAAGCTGAACGTCAAACACAGCGCGTTCTTCCGTGTCCATACATCCCATAGCGGCGGCTTCGGCAAGCCACATTTCTTTTTCACCGTCGGTGATGTTCCTTCCGAGATATTTCTTGTAATAGATCTCGGTAACCTCCAGTATCTCCTGTTCCAGTGTGCGTTCCAGGGCCGCTATCTCTTCACTTCGTATATTCTCAAGGTTGATCTCAAGCTGTTCGAGAATATCGGCTCTTGCGGCCTCAAGATCGTTATCTATTTCCGCGTACAGTTCAGCCGCCTGAGAGTAAAGTTTTCGGCGTTCAGCGTCCACCCTCCTCAGGGCGTCTTCGATCGACCGCATTGCCTGTTTTTTCTCATTTTTCTGGCCCCATTGCCACCATCCGAAACGTTTGCGGTCCCATTCATGCCACATCCGCCTGAGATCGTTCTCAGCGTTTTGCAGTGCGTCAAGACCGGGTTTTATCATGCTGTCAACGTACGCGTGAGCGTATTTTTTGGCTTCGGCCATCTCCATTATCGTCTTCTCCGCTTCAGCGGTTATCTTGTCTCTCGCCTCCTGCATGGACCATTTTATCTCGTCCCTTATACCGGAATAATCCACTTCGACGAGGTCGCCCTCGGAGGAATATCTGTATTTTACAAGCTCTTTACCTCCCGCGTCGGTAACCGAGGTAAGCCGCCCCTCGGTATCATAACTCTCTATACGGCTGTTGCCTTTAAGCACGCTCTTCACTTTACCCCACGGATAATACTCGGTCGCCATGGTGTATCCGGAATCCCTGAAATACGACGGCAAGGCTTCCCGCGCAAGTCTCACCTGTTCGCCGAGATGTTCCTCGTAGGTCAGCACTATGTTGTTGTCTATGGCGTAATCCCTTAAAGCGTTGGCGTCTATACGGTATACCGGAGTGGTCTCGTTCAGTATGTCGGGGTTGATCTCGTTCCTGACAAAAAAATCGCCCTGATACTCGCCTGCCGCACCCTCGTTGAACGATATCTTTACACCTATATGTACGCATTGTGTCGGGTCAAAATCGGGTGATGTCTCGGAATTACCTTCTTCTATCTCGCCGAATTGCGGGCTGATCGTGACTTCCAGCCATTCGCCCGCGGCGGTTATCAGCGTGTTCATGCCGTATTGATGGTTATTGTTGATATCTTTCACGAAAACCTGCGCCCATAAAGGTTTGTCGTCACTAATGGGGAACCCTTCGGGGGCTTTTACTTTAAAAGTCATCGTCTTCCCTGTAAGGTTAACAGGTCCCGTCCATTCGTAATCGGGAACGTCATATCTGAGATCGATGAACATCTCGCCCTGGTTGAGCGAATCGTCCCCGGCTTTGAGGTCAAGGCCGAGTTGCCAGAAGTTTTCAGCGTCGTTTCGTTCTATTTCTTTTACGCCCAGAGAACCCGTGAACGTCTGTATGCGCCATGAACCTTTGTCCAGATCAATAACCCCGTTATCTATTCCTTCTTCCACGCCCTGGTAAATCGCGGGGATATCGTCCCAGCCTATATACCCGGGATTCCCTCCCAGGGGCTGGTCTTCGGAAATAACCCCTACATAAGGCTCGACCGAGGACCTGTTGACAAGGAACGGCGTATCTATCACGCGTTCACCGGCGGGCGGCATTGAATGGTTGGCGTCCTTGACATAGATCTTGCCGTTATAGGACATACCCGAATAGAAACTTTCCGCTCTTATGCCCACGAGCCTTATCCTGGACGGATCGAAAGCGCTGTCCTGATATCCTCCTTCAGGCGCCGAACCTGAAACATCCAGCGTTATTTTGTACCATACACCATCGCTTGATATCGTTACCGGCATGGAATATTGCGATGCCCAGCCGTCCGTCTTAAGGAATATCCTGAAATCTACCTTATCCCCATCCGCGAGTGTGTTATCCTCGAGCTTTATGTAATAGGACAGGCTTTTGCCGTCGAGATCGTAATAAGAGCTTCCGGTAACGCCCTGGGCGGGATATCTGAGGTCCAGGAACGCTTCTCCTTTACTGTAGCTGGTGTTACCTCCCGTTATGGAGGCGTTCATAACGACAGTGCTTCCTGAACATGAAGCCGAAGTTATAGCCTGGGCGCCGTGCTGAGACGAGGTCTGAGGATTCCATCTGGTATTGTTACCGTTAACAGTTATATACTCGACTATGGGTTTTTCGCTTATATTGTACTGGTGATAAAGTTTATGTTTTTCATATTCGGTAAGGTCGCCTTCCACTCCCTCGATATAGCTAAGCGCGGGAAGATCATCGGAGATATCCAAAGGTATGACGGAAGGTATCTTTTCTGCGGCATCGTACATGAAAAGCCGGGATGAAGCGTTAACGGCCACAAGCACATTACCTTTATATATGAGTTTGACCCCGTCCGGAGCCGTGATCGTGGTCCATTCGTCCTGATATACCCTTACGTGTCTTGACCTTCCGGACGGCAATATCACCGTAAAACTTTCCAATTTTCCGGAACTGTCGAATACGGTATCCTTTAATACCGTTCCGTCAGGGCTCACCACGCGGTCGACTTCGCCATTGGCGTAATATACTATCCTTCCATCAGAATGTTCCTGCCGAGAGAGTTCCATGATCAGGGTACCCTGCTCCGTATGGGTGTACTTGTACACATATCCGTCGGCGGTATATAAATAAAGTATCTCGCCGTTCTCAGCATATTCCCGTTCGGTCCCGTTGCTGTCCGTCACAAATGTCTTAGTTCCGGCATACCGGTAGACAAGGCACAGCAGCTCCTTGCCATTCTTGGCCTGATACAGCTCTATTATCCGTTCTTTCCCCTCATTATCGGGATCGGCTTCATAAGTGTATTCTAAGATCACCCCTGACGGAAGTTCCTGTCTCACGAGATATTCACCATCATAGAACCTGAGAGTAACGTCTTTATCGTCCCCGGCGTTGGTTATGGCCGCTTCCAAGATACCGGACGCGCCCAAACGGTAGGAATATATGTATACCCTGCCGTCGTCATATGTCACTTTTGTTATCCTGCCGGTATCGGGATCTGTCTCATAATGAGCTCCTTCTTTTTTATCATAAAGGTCAGATATGGTCGCTCCGCGATATATCACCCATGATCCGTCCTCGGCCTCTACCGAACTTATTTCGCCGTCATCGAAGCAGATGCTCGTGTTGTTCTCATCGATCAGCTTGTTGATATTCCTCTGTTCGTCGTAAAAACGCCGGTATTTTCCGTTATCAAAAACCATTTCACCCGTACCGTAAACGTTTATCCTCTGCGACAGGCCCGTAATGGAACTTATCCGGCCGTGATCATGATCTATTACGGTGCCGTCAAAAAGTATGATCGATCCGGGGGTTATACCGTCAGTTTGCGAATAAACGATGGTTTTCGGAAGATCCGCCGCTCCCGGGACGCCCGAGACAAGCATCGACCTTTTCCCGTCAGCGTCATCGGTATACATATATGATCTCTGGATATTGTCGGTGCCTATCACCGCTCTAAGCCTGCCGGAAACATAATATGTCCATTCTCCGGTATCCTTGACGAATTCGAGAGGCATCCCGTCCCGGTCGTAAAAACATGCCGCGCCGGCAGAGAATGTCCTTGTGGAAATTATCTCTCCGTCATCTCCTCTCTCGTAAAAGAATTCGGTCCATCCCGACAGTTCGGAATACTCGGCGGACCGGGTATTGCCGCTCCAGATAGCCCCGGCACCTCCGCTATGAAGCGAGCGTACAAGCCTGCCATTATGGATAACACTCACTGAACCATCCTTCCCTCTCAGAACTCCCGACGAGAGATCGCCGTCTTCGTCGAAAATTATATCCGTAAGGATATCTCCGCTTTCGGAGAATTTCACGGAAACTATTTTCGAGTCAACGTATGTTATTACATCTCCTCCTTCCGTTGTTATCGATACGCCGGAGGATTGATCCTGTCCTTCCGTTCGCTGATCTATATTTATAGTATCGATCAAGACACCTTCGGCATCGTATATCTCGACCCATCCGTCAGCGGGATATTCGTAATAACCGGTCAATGCGCCGCTTGAGTCTCTGAGATATTCCCGGCTCGATCCATCGTCTCGTAATATCCTGACAGGATCGGCGCCGAAGGCGAGATCGTATACATATATACCTCCGTCCTCCGTTCTCTTCCTGATCATGTTACTATCGGCGTCATAGGTTATAAGGTCTCCGTCTTCCATGACCGCTTTCTCCCTGATGTTACCGGACCCGTCATAAAGGATATATGTCCCGTCGCTATTGGATCTGGATCTTATCGCTCCGGCGGCCGCGGCATCGAATAATACAACACTCCGAAATTCCCCATCCGCGCCGTATTCTTTTTTAGCTATAACAGCCCCGGGATCTCCGTCATAAAAAGTAACGGTTTTAACGGTATCCGTGCCTTCATAATATTCGGTGACGCTCCGGTCTCCGCCGGCGTTGGCCTCGGATATCAAACGCCCGTTACCGTCATCATAGAACGCGGCGTCCTCGAATTCCCTTACGGTAAGGCCGTCATATATTTCATGTTTTTTTCTGCCGGAAGCATAGTATTCGTACGTTACCGTTACACCACGGAAATACGTCTTTATCGCGTCTCTGGAATCTTCGGGAATGACAAATCCGCCCGTATCCTGCCAGAAAAACCCTCCCGCGTAACCGGCGTCGTATAGCGTCTTGATCTTTTCATCGCTGTCCGCGGACTCCATTTCTCCGGCCAGAACGGGTTTATCCAACCCGAGACCGTTAACCGGGTAGTCCAGGGAAAGATCGTCCCCGAAATGATCGTAATAATGGTACTGGTAGAGATCGAGACCTGAGTCCGTCCAATATCTCATCATATCGGTCCTGTTGCGGCTCCCTACGGTAACGAGAGCGGGGGTATCTTTTGACTGTATGAGAGTAACGAAATCCTGAACGAAAGACCGCATCTCGTTAATATGAACATCTGCCGCGTATTCGGGTTCATTGATGATATCCCAGGCGTATACGGACTGATGACCGGCGAATTCGTCGAAAAAGGCGTCAAATAACCCGAGTAACGATTGCCGTTTGGCCATATCCGTTATCAGTTCGGGATGTTCTCCTACCTCATATATATCCTCTTTCTCAACACCATCCGCTATTGTGTAATCAAAAAGAACGGGTACGAGCTTTATGTCAAAGATAGCCGCGGCGTCCAGTAACGCCCGCATATCCTCATGGACCTTATCCGTAAAACTTACCGGATACCCGTTATCATCAAACTCCACACCGGACCTTAGGTCCCCGAAAAGAAAAACCCTTGCGTAACTGCCCTTCCAGAGATCAAATTGGGCATATAGCTCGTCTTTTGTCGTGGAAAAGCCGATATGGTAATCCGATCCCGGAAGTTTTCCGAGATCGTATCCGTAATTGATCCACGGAAGATTGAAACCCGTCATGAAAGCCTTCTCGGGTATCCTTTTTTCGATAAGACTGAGATGATCGCCCCGCGTATCCAGAGCTTCGTATATCTCTTCGGTGCCGTCGCGGTATGTTTTCGTCACGGAATTGAGTTCCCATTCCTCATTCCATCTGTAAACCCAGAAGACGCCGCCGGCCGCGTCGAGGAATGTGTTCTTGTAAGGTTTTCCGTCATCATCGAAAATATATGTAGATACCGAACCGTCCTCATCCGTTCTTATTCCATAACCGCCTACGATCTCATCGAAAGGTTCTATCACATTGCCGTCTTCATCATATTCCGTTACCTCGAGCAGGTTGTCATCCGCGTCATATTCCTTGACGAATCTCGCCTGAATGGTACCTTCATAATAATCCTCGTACGTTCTGTATGACCCGTCGAGTAACGTCACTCTTATCAGCATGCCGCCGGTATCGTAACTCTCGAGCGTTCCCTCATCATAGGCTCTGGTAAGCATACGACCCTCGGTGTCGTAGGTTATAAGAACCACATCACCGGATTCGTCGGGATCGGCGTCGGCCATGGCGTGGGACCGTTCTGTAACGCCGTCTTCGTAATATTCTATTGTCTCAGACCAGTCTCCCTCGGCATCATATTTGACATTTGTCTTTAAAGCGTTTCCCGTATCGCTCCAGAACTCCCAGGTTTCACTGGTTCCGTTCTCGTATACCCTCCCTGTTAAGCGGTACCTGCGGTCATAGGTATATTCACGGCCGTCCGCGTATCGAAGTACCCTGCCCAGATACGCGTAGCCGTTATCGGGATCGTATAGCCTCGTAAATGAATTTACAAACTTACCCGAAACATCGTGGTATTCGTAGGTTTTGTACCATCTATTCGGATAAAATTCAGTATATAGGTAGAAACTCCCGTTCGATAACACATTCTTCACCATACGATTCAACTCATCATAATGATATTCTCTGCCGTCGGCATACTTTAATATCCGGCCGTAATAGACCGTGCCGGTATCGTCGTACAGATAGTAATTTCCCCAGATCATGATATCTTCCGCGGAATAGTATTCGGATAGTTTTTGTCTGCCGTTGGGATAATACTCATAAAGATAGTAAGTGCCGTTGGCGTTGACACGTTTATAACAGCGATTATTAGCGTCATAATATATTTCCCTACCGTCCGCGTATGTCAAAGCACGGCCGGTAAAATTGCCTTCATCGTCATAATGATATATATCCGACATCTCTTCCTTTCCGTCGGGTTTGTAATATATTCGCGACTTGTTCCTTCCATCCGGCATGTACTCGTAGATATAGTAGTATCCCGTGGAATATACGACTTTAGTTATCTTATTATCGGCGTTGTAATGGTATTCCATTCCACTGGTGTACCTTAATATTCTGCCGTAATACACCGTGCCGGTATCGTCATACAGATAGTAATTTCCCCAGATCATGATATCTTCCGCGGAATAATATTCGGATAGTTTCTGCCTGGCGTTGGGATAATACTCATAAAGATAATAAGTGCCGTTAGTGTTGACGCGTTTATAACAGCGGTTATCAGCGTCATAGTATATCGCCCTGCCATCCGCGTATGTCAGCGCACGGCCGGCAAAATTGCTTTCCTCATCATAGTAATATACATCCGACATCTCCGCAGTATCGTCGGGGCTGTAGTATATTCGCGAGAGGGTCCTTCCATCAGGCAGATACTCGTACAGGTAATAGTATCCGCTGGAATATGACGCTTTCGCCAACTTATTCTGGGCATTATATCGATACTCGTTGCCCGCGGAATATGTGACGGAATAACCCAGGTATTCCCCGTTATCGCTATAAAAATAGCTGTAACGATAATTCATTGAACCGTTCGGATTCCGGTATTCCCTCACCTTATATTTGCCGTCAGCGTAGTATTCGTAGACCCATGAATAGCCATTGGAAAATTTCCGTTCGATCAATTTGCCTTTGGCATCATATCTATAAAGATCCCCGCTGGCATAGCTAAGGCTTCTGCCCTCATATGTGCCTTCGCTGTCATATAGATAGGTGTAAGTAAACGAATATACGTCTCCCGGACCATAATAATCGTAGACCCGTTCGTCCCCTCCCGATGTATGCTCTCTGTAAACATAGGCCCGGCCGTCCGTATGGCTTTTCTCTTTAAGCAGATCCCCAAGATAATAAGAAGTCCACCCGTCAGTTCCCTCGACCATCCGGTCATATGTAACCCCATGTGAAGTTTCCGGGAATTCGGGAGAGGAACTTGCCTGCGCGTTAAAATCCTCGATGTAATTCTTGGACGACACAAGCATTTCCGACCGGCTCTGGCTCGATAAAAAGGTAGACGGCTCCATAGCGGCGGTGGGCCCATCATCGGCCGGCTGGACGAGAGAAGGGATATCCGCCGACCAGACGATCTGGTGAAACAAAAAGATCCCGGCTGTTACCGCCGAGACCATCCTCAAAATTATCCTGGCCTTATTTTTCCTGAACATGGCATCCTCCCGCGTTGGATCCCCCTCCACGCAACATAAGATCATTTTAACATTTTTTTATTTTTTGTCAATCCTTTTTGTTTTTTAGCAAAATAACCCAAAATTAAAAACCGCATTTTCCCTCCTCGTTCATCAGACGCCCTCTTACTTTTTTCTGAAAAATATAATGACAAGTTATCCCGAAACTCATATTTTAAGAACCGTTCCGGAGCTGTCATAAACTCCACGACACGTTGTCTTCGGAAAGGATGATGGCCGCATCCGTTATATGCACTTCATCATCGAACAATTCTTTCTCGAATCTTCCCTTACATAAGGCTGTCGCTATGGCCTTCGAGTGCTTGTTCTTCGTTATAAGCTTTTTTACCTCATGAATAAGGCGATCGTTCGGAAGATCCACAAGGAAGATCTGCTCCGGGTTTCGTTTTATCTTTACTATGACCTTCATATTTAACCTCCATTGGTTATGGGATTATCCGAGAGCGTAATCTTGACAGAAACCTCTCCGGTTCAATATTGCCGGCTGCCAAACCGTACATATAACGCGCTGTTTCAATACTTACGGTGTTATCGTTATTGTCATCCGGCACGATCACATAATAATTCAAGCCGCACTCGGAACATCGCACACTCTCAGGAGACGCTGTATAACCAATGTTCCCGCAATTAGCACATTTTACCTTTTCCATCACACTCACCCCCTTCCCGGTCTATATGTTCCTTATTCCTTTCGCAAGATCCAGGGGCAAGTTGTCTCCAAGATAAAGATCCTTATCGACCCTTGCCTCTCCGGCCTCCCTTTTAGCGATCGTCTCGATAATGCGAATAACAGCATGGAACAAAAAATACCTATTCCGTAAAGCAGTAGTGTAAAGACCCTCCAGTATGCCCATGGCTTTTCCTCCTTTAGAAAAAGTATAGCATGGAATTGACTTTTGTCAAGAATTGTAGAGCCTAAAAGTCAATTTAAATGAGAAGTTTTTTTCCGTAAAATATTTAAAATATTGTATTTACATAAATATGTTAGCGTATAAAAAATTTAGATAAATAGACCTTTGATTTGATTTACTTCATCTAAAAATCAACTTTTAATTGACAAGCATCTGATCCTCTGGTAAACTTTCTGCGGGTGGCCGGGGTTTTCGGTTGAACCCGCTATCTGGAGGAGGTGCCCGCTTATGAAACTGCACGAAAAGATCCGATACTACAGGATACGGGCCGCGAAATTGTCTTTAAAGGAATTCCACAAGAAATTAATTGACATATTTGGAGATAAGGCGCTCACATACTATTCCCTTTCGCGCCTTGAAAGAGGACTAAGAAGCGAAATTCGTCTTACGAGTCTTTATCAGATATGCACCGGGCTTGGCATCTCTTTAAAAGAACTCAGAGAAGGCACGGATCAGGAAGAGTCTAAGATCGCTTCGATAATCAAACGATCCGACCGGTCCGAAAATCAGTATGTTTACAACGAAAATGCCGTCGCGGAGATCATCAGCTCGCCCTCTCTCAGATTTCTCGCGATGGAACTTGAATTAAAACCCGGAGGCATGACGAAACCGGAGGAAGATCCGACGGGCATTGACCGCTTCGAAAAGCTCGTTATCGTACTTCAAGGAAAGCTCTTATGCCATATAGGGCGGGAAAAACACTCAATAAAAAAGGGCGATACCCTTTCATTCGCGAGCAACATCCCTCATCACTTCGAAAATACTTCACAAAAAATAACCGCGCGCTGCATCATTGTCCAGAATCCCAGGTCTTATTGATCAGCTGTCCCCGCTTGTCGAGTATGGCCGATAATTTCATGGAAAGGGCTGTCAGGTTAACTGGTTTTATCAAATAATCCGAAGCTCCGATCTTCATGGCTTCTCCGGAAACATTTTCGCTGATCCATGCCGAGACAATAATAATGTCAATATCCGGATCTATTTCCTTTGACTCCTTAATGACCGTGATGCCGCTTTTCCTGGGCATCTTGATATCAAGAAGTATCACATCGCAAGGGTTGCGCTTTACGAACTCCACGGCCTCCTCGCCGTCGGAGACTTCGTTAAAATCGCAGTCGAACCGTTGACGCAAAAAACTAACGACAGCCGACCTTGCGTCTTTTTCGTCATCCGCGACCAGTATTATCGGTTTTTTCATGATCCTTTGTCCTTCATTAATTCTTGAATTTTTTTTACCACTACTTCTCCGAGATATTTGACCTGAAAGGGTTTTGTTATATATTCTTCCGCTCCGAGATTTCGGGCTCTTTCGACCGTAGATCTCTCTTCCACCACCGTAAGCATTATCACTTTGATTGTAGCATCAATTTCCTTGATCGTCTTGAGAACATCAAGACCGCTGACATACCCGAGCTGTATGTCAAGAAATACAATATCGGGCCTGTCGGCCTTAACTGACTCGACAGCATCTTCCGCTGTGTTGGCTGACTGGGTCGTAAACCCGTGCCGCCTGAAAAAATTCTCAAGCAGGTCCGTAATGCCCTTTTCATCATCAACAAATAAAAGTTTTACCATTTCGATTCCTTGTTTTCTTCTTATGTTCCGGATATTACAATATTTTAGAAACCCTTTTCCTTTCTTGTCGCTTCGCGAAGTTGTTTCAGGAACTTCTGTATGGCGAACACCTTTTCATACAGCTTTTTAGCGTGCTCAACACTGACCGGCTTAGGGTCATTATTCGCCGGCAGAACCGCGGAACTAAGTATCAAGCTGATCATATGAAGATCGTTTCCTATATGATGGCTCAAAAGCTCCCACACCAGAGGATGGATCGAAATATTTTCGTCCCGGATCGTCTTGTATATTTCTTCTTCGTTCAATAATGGATTGGCCATGATCACTTCCTTCGTTTGTTTATTATTTCAACTGCCTCGTTAATATCAACGTCCATTTCGGCAATGGTTACCGGTTTCATGATGTAATGAAGAGCCCCCAGTTCGCGCGCTTCCTCAACTTGTTTTTTTTCATCGATGCGGGTGATCATAAGGCAAACGGCGTCTTTATCTATCTTTTTGATCCTGCGTAATGTCTCGATGCCGTCGATCGGCGAATAAGGCATATGGATATCTATCAACGATATTTCCGGGCGTTCTCTCTCAAAGATATCAACGGCGGCAATGCCGTCCGTGGCGCCAAACGTCATAAACCCCTTCATTTCATACGCCTTTTTGACAAACTCAACTATACCTTCCTCGTCATCCACGATCAAAAGTTTAAATTTATCCATTTCTACTTCCTCCTTCTATTTATCAAAACTTCCGCCTGCTTTTCCTGGGTTCTTCCTGCTTTTCCAGGTCTTCCGCTGTCACGCCCTGCGCGATCGGTAGTTCCAGTATAATTGACGCGCCTTTTCCTCTGCCCGCGGACTCAACGCAGACTTTTCCTTTATGGGAATCGATTATCCTCTTCACATAATACAACCCCATCCCGCTTCCTTCACTCGATGCCTTAGTCGTGACAAACGGCATAAACACAATAGGTATTTTTTCCGCTTCTATCCCCTCTCCCGTATCTGAAAACGTGAGCCTTGCCAGATCAGTACTAGCCCTTTCGATTTTGATATTGATCTTTTTCTCATCAACATACTGCAACGCGTGCATGGAATTTCTTGCGAAGTTTCGTAATACGCCGATAAGATGCTGTGTATTGCCGTATATTATTATCGGCTCCTCGGGGACATCCGTGCTAACCACGATACGCTGATGCTTAAATTCAGGCATGGATAAATGCATAAAGCCGGCAACAACATCACCGAGCTTCAAATGGTAATACTCCCCGGAATCTTTCTTGCCGAAATCATAAATAGCTTTAACCATGGCCGATACGCGTGTCGCCGCCTCGAATATATAATCAAGGTAGTTAAAGATCTCCTGCCGTTCCACTTCATTCGCGCCTGATCCTTCCACGATAATCTTCAATAACTCGCTGTTACCCAGAATAATAGCCATGGGGTTATCTATCTCGTGAGCCAAAGAATAGGAAAAGGTGTCCATTTCCTGGATGCGCTCTTTTCTTTGCCGAGCTTCGATCTCTTGCCAGAAAAAACAGTTTTCGATAGACAACGCCATGGAGTACGATAACGTTTCGAAAACCGTAAGATCATCCTGCGTGTAGATCTGATGAGCGGGCTTTGCGCCAAGCACGATAAACGCCAGGAGATTCCCTTCGATAAAACATGGGATCGCAAGACTAAAATCTATGCCTGTTTTATCGGCCTCCTTTCCTAATTCTTCGGCAAGAATAAGCTTGTTATGTTGGTTTAATACTTTTGCCAATGGATGATTAAGCGCAAAAAGTTCATCAAAGTGCACATGGTTATTCTCCGGATAGCAGAATTTTTTTTTGTATGCATTATATTCATCATCTTTCAAATATATGGCAACCTGCGAGGTTTTCACCGCCTGGACTAGTGTTGTTCCAACAAGCTTAATTAATTCGTCTGTGTTACGAATGCGGGTCATTGACCTGGAAAGCTCTCGTAAGGCTGTCTGATACTGACGCTGTTCTTTCAGCAACCTATTTTCTGCGCGATGCTGGAGATATAGATAAATAAAAGGCCCTACCGTCGCCAATCCGAGAAGAACTATCATAGGCAACCAAAACCAATTTTGCCCAAAAATTATTATAAGTTCGTCACGAAACCAGCCTGCCAAACCAAACGGTATGCCGAGAACCAGCGTATATACAACCGTAAAAATTGCCATACGTGTTATTGCAATATTAATATCTAGGAGACGGTATTTGATAATCGCGTAAGTTGTCAGGAGAATGTATACCGACACAAGGATATTCCCAATCGGAAGAATGCGCACATTGTACCACAAAGGATAATTGGTAGCCCCGCCTGTCCAACCGATAATGGCGGCCAAAAGGATATACCTAAGTCGCATTTTTTGTATTCCGCTTGAAATCGTATAAGCTTTCAGAACTGTGATTACTCCATAAATAACTATCGAAATCCATATCGGCAAAAATACACCGTACAAAATCCCAGGATCGGGCCAGTACTTAAAGAACATCTTCTCCGAAACCCCTTTAATAAAATAGCGTGTAAAATTACCGTACAGGAACAAAATACCCACAGTATATGAAAACTGGATAATATGCCTTTTTTTCTTGTTCTGTCCCAACAGTATCAGAAGATGATGCAGGTAAAAAATTGGTATAAAAATAGCACCCGCCATAAAACCATATGAGCAAAACAAAGCAAAAGCAGCGTTATCAGAAAAAAGCCACAGAGCATAAAAAATGCTCCACAGAGCAACACTTACGCAAAACAGAAAATACGTGATATTCAGAGGATTTTTCTTATCCCTGGTAATTACGAACACGCCTAACAAGATACTGGTTATGGCGTTAATTACCCCTGATATTGGAAAGTATAGATAAGGTGAATTCATAAGTAGTTCTCTGTGCTATCGAGCCTTAATTTTTAAGGATCATGGCGTATTGAAGAATCCCCTGCTGCTCATAACAGATTTTGACATCAGCTTTTTTGAATTTCGCGTCAGTAAATATCTTGAGGAACTCCTCTTCATCTCGGTATATTAAGTTCCAGTCTCCTACCCACTCCATAAAATGAACAGAAGGATTACTATACTTATCCCTCACGTTAGCGATAAGCAGGAGTCCACCCGGGGTCAATATCTTCCCCAGATTTTTGCACAAGGAAACCGCTGTCGTGTGGCCGAGGTAATCAAAAAGCCCGGCGGAATATATCACATCGTATCTCCCGGGGATAACATCTAAAACGTCACGAGCAGCCGCTATTCTCAATGCGTTCTTTTTGAAAAATTTTACCGTAGTTATCCGTGAAAGTAATTCCTTGGAAAAATTCAGAGCCCTTGCATCGTGGTCAAAACAGTCTATACTTACGTTTTCATTTAGCTTTTCCTCAAGGAAAAGCTCGTGTATCTCTTTCGCGGAACCCGAAGCTAAATTCATTATACGAATGGACGGCGAGTTCGTTTTAGAAATATGATCTGTTATTATTCGTTTAAGATCACCTTTGCGGTTTCTTACGGCCACAGCTATAGCTGACATCTGGAAATAGTTATCAAACAATCTTTCAAACCCACAGGTTTTTGGGGAATTAAGGTAGATATCATAGATTATTTTGAAGTCGCCTGGATACCCGAAAGGCTTGTCAACACTCCACCTGCAAAAATCGCCAACATAAAAACTTTCCTTGAAGTTCCTTATAAAAAAATCCCTTAAGCTCTGTGCCTTTTTATGATTCCCATGAGACAATTGTGATTTTTCGTAATCCATTATTTCCCTGAAAATCCCATTAACTTCGGCATTAAACTCATTCTGGAATTTTCCCCACTCATTCGGATGTTTAGATAGGTATCTCTCTATTTCTTTTGCACGTTTCTGATAAAGTCTAATACGTGTCCGCATTGAAGTTTTTGCACCGGAAATATTGACCTGCTGCATATTGCTTATATTTGTTTTTTTAAAGGGCTTAATCGTCTCACTCCCCATAGGAACAGCCCCCCTTCCATAACTTTTTCAGATAAGTCTTAAATTCACGTTAAATATTTGAAAAGTATACACTACAATGGTTTCTACAGCAAGAGACCGGAAAATGCAGTAGTGTCAACACCCTTTCAGGGGCAGAGCTTGACATTTGACATTTTTTGCAGCTTTCAGCAGCCTTTATGGAATCCTACCTCTGAAATGGAATGGACATCACAATTTGGGGACGCAATAGGCGCGATATTTAATTGCGAAAAAGATGAACGGAGTAAATCCTTAATTTGAGACTTGACCCCTATTGGGGGTCTATTGAGGGTCGCCTTGTGTGAATTGCATGTCGTATAGTTTCTTGTAGAGGGGGCTTTTTGCCAGAAGTTCGTCGTGGGTGCCTGAGTCCGCTATCAGGCCTTCGTTTATGACGACTATCTTGTTGGCGTGTTTCACCGTGCTGAGCCTGTGGGCGATAACTATTACGGTTCTGCCTTTAACAAGGTTATTTATGGCTTCCTGGACAAGCTTTTCGCTTTCCGTATCAAGTTGAGAGGTCGCCTCGTCAAATATCAGGATAGGAGGGTTCTTGTATATCGCCCTGGCTATGGCTATCCTTTGCCTTTGGCCTCCCGATATTTTCAGGCCCCTTTCTCCGATAATGGAATCGTAGCCCTCTGGGAACTCTTTGATGAACATATGGGCATTGGCCGCCTTGGATACAGAGATAAGCTGATCTTCATCGGTATCGGTATGCCCGTAACAGATATTTGCCCTGACGGTGTCGTTAAAAAGCAATGTCTCCTGTGTTACAAGGCCTATTTTTTCCCTTAAGGATCTCAGATTGAAGTCTTTCAGGTCTTTTCCGTCTATTCTGACCGTGCCTGAAGTGGGATCATAAAACCTCGGAATAAGGTTAACAAGAGTGCTTTTTCCCCCTCCCGAAGGGCCCACAAGAGCCACTATCTCACCTCTTTTAACGGAGAGGTCTATTCCCTTCAGAACAGGTTCTTTGTCGTAGCTGAACCAGACCCTGTCAAAGGTTATATCTTTCTCGAAATTATCCAATGGCGCGGCATCGGGTTTTTCCAATATGCTGACGGGGGTATCGTAAAGCTGGAAAATACGTTCCGCGGCCGCCAAAGCCTGCTGGTTTATGCCGTAAACATTGCTTAGTTTTTTGAAGGGTTTCATCAGTGAAAATATGGCCGCAAGGAACGCCGCGAAAACACCGAATGAAAGTTCTCCCGATATCATGCTTCTGCCGGCTATCCATAAAATAGCGGCTACGCACGCTACCATCATACTTTCCGTAAGAGGGCTTACTATCTTCATCTTCTTTATGGAGCTCATCGTAAGATTATAATAAGCCTGGTTCCTTTTTTTGAACTCGGAACATTCATAGTCTTCCATGCCGAAAGATTTAACGAGTTTTATGCCCGATATGGTCTCAAGCAGCATATTGTTTATGTCTCCCGCCTGTTCCTGTGACGTGCGGCTTATTTTCCGCAATCTTTTGCCTATTCTTATTACGGGATACAGAATAAGCGGAAACACTATAAGGCTTACCAGAATAAAGCTCCAAGGAACTCCCCCGTACATTTTAAGCCCAACAAGCAGGGCTATGTAAAAGAAAAGTTCTATGGGCTGCGAGAAGGTGTCGGCTACGCCGCTCCCGATGGAATCTCTTATTACGGCGGCATCATGTGTTATCCGGGACATGAGTTTCCCCGTGGGGTTACGGCTGAAAAAGTCCATGGAAAGATCCTGCAGTTTCCTGTAGATGTCGTTCTTGACGTCCCTTATGACCCTTTCGCTGACGTCCCCCATAAGATAGGATTTAAGATACTCGAAAATACCCTTAAAGAGAAAAACTATTACCACTATCCCCGTCATTATGTTAAGAAGCTGTATGCGGGGAAGAGTATTCACCTTATCTATGCCGTTCTGGATAAGCTGCGGTAAAACTACGCCGTCCGGAGGGATTATGTCTTTCCCGGTTATTACCTTGTCCACAAGAGGGATAATGAGCGCTATCGGAGAAGCGCTGAAAGCGGAAGAAAGGATCATGCAGATAACGGCGGCCAGGAAGACCGGCCAGTGAGGCAGTAAAAGTCTGATAAATCTTGTATAAGTTTTCATGTGATCCTTTTTTGTCTGTCGCGTGATTTGTTCTGCTGTTTTAACTTAAATTATGCGTTCAATTGCGACTCTCCTCCATTCTACGAACTAAAGTCACTCGTGCCAGACTATTTCGCCGTTCAGGAACAGGACGTTCCTGTCCCGATCCGGGTGGTTGTCTTCTTTGTCATATGCCATAGGCTGGTTTTCGGATGTTTTCAGGGAAAGTCCGGGGACATAAAAATAATCGGGATCGTCTATGGTTCCCGTCGACTTCTTGATGGGGCAATTCATTGTGGTCTTATCCGAAAGATAGTTTTCTTCGTACAATGTTTTGAGGGACGGCGGGAATTCGCCGTCATTCTTATTGGCGTACATGTACAGGGCAACGCCTATTGTTTTGAGATTATCCTCGCATTCGGCCCTGAGATGCCGCTTGTTCATATACCCTATTACGGGAATGAACGCCAGGAATATCGCCGCCGATACGGCGAAAACAACAAGCAATTCTCCTATTGTGAACCCTTTTGAATTAGTTTTATTGTTTTGTTTTTTCATGTTTTTCCCGCATCAACCGTTCCGCCGCATCGGCTATTACTCTTGCTATCACGGGTTTTGAAATGTTCTTGAAACTCTTCGAGCCGCCGTTCTTTTCCATGATGGTGTAATCCGTGCGGCTTTTCCCGAACGGAGAACGCTTCCCCCCCGCCTTATTGACCACAATAAGGTCCAGCCGTTTGTCCTTAAGTTTTTTGAGTCCGTTCTTTATGTCATTGTCCGTTTCAAGCGCGAAACCTATTTTAACAAAACCGCTTTTTGCCCGCAAGGTCCCCAGGATATCTTTGTTCTTTATGAGTCTTAATGTCATTTTTTCTTTTTTCTTGATCTTCCGCTTTTGCCTTTCAGCCGGCCTGAAATCACACACGGCCGCGGCCATTATAAGGCATCCGCAGGAAGGAGCTCGGGAGGAAACTTCCTTTAGCATGTCGGAGGCGGAATCGACCTTCACGACTTCCGCTCCGCGCGGAGGCGGAAGAAAGACAGGACCCGTTATAAGACTTACCGGAAACCCTTTTTTCAGGCATTCTTTCGCTATTGAGTAGCCCATCTCTCCGGTGGACCTGTTCGTCAGGTACCGCACGGGGTCGAGGTATTCCAGTGTAGGCCCCGCGGTAACAAGGACCGTTCTCCCGGTACCGTGTTTTTTTAAGTTTTTTCGAGTAACGCCCACTTTGTCAGCTTTTAGTTGTTTTTTTGAAGAAGGATCTTTTCTGTTTCCTCGACAATGGTCTCGGAAGGGGCCAGATGGCCTACTCCTTCTCTTCCGCAGGCAAGATGTCCTTCGACGGGATCGACAAAAAAGTATCCCTTGTCTCTGAGATATTCCATTTTATCCCGTATAACGGGGTTGTTGAACATCCTGTCGTTCATTGCCGGGGCCAGCACGACCGGGCATGCCGCGGCGGCAACCGTACAGGACAATATATCGTCGCATATCCCGGAAGCTATCTTCCCTATGATGTCGGCGGTGGCGGGAGCTATGAGTATCAGGTCCGCCTCGTCGGCAAGGGAAATATGCACAGGGTCGAATTTGTCGGGCCTTTTGAACATGTCCGTCACCGCACGCTCTCCGCTCAGGGTCTCAAGAGTGGTCGCCGTTACGAACCATTTGGCATGGGGAGACATAACGCATTTGACAGAATGCCCTCTCTTTCTAAGCATGCCTATTATCTCGCATGCCTTGAACGCCGCTATGCTCGCCGTTATTCCTAAAACTATCTTTTTCCCGGATCCGGTTTTCATTTTGCGCTTTCAGTTTTTTTTAGAGATACCTTGTCGGCCTCTATTTCTCTTATAGCGGTGGTCGTGAATTTTTCTTTGGGGTCCGCGTCTACCAGCTTTTTCGCCCCGCTATTAAGCTCTACCGCCCTTACAGCCGCCATGTTGCACAGCTTGTATAAACTGCCCGCTTTGGTCATAAGAATGTCCATTGAGATCTCTTTCATTATTCCGCCTTTTTGTTTATCCTCGTCCGGTTTTCTCTCTCTTTTTCTATAACCTGCTTTAACTCCTCTACGGCTTCATCAAGCTTATTGTTTATTACCAGAAAGTCATACTCGTCTGAGGCCGCCACTTCCTGCCTGGATTCCCTGAGACGTATGGCTACCTGCGCCTCTTCGTCGGTCTTCCTGCGTCTAAGCCGGTTTTCCAGTTCTTGTATGGAAGGCGGCATAATAAAGACGCTGATGCTTTCAGGGTACTCTTTTTTAGCTTTTCGGGCTCCCTTTACGTCTATGCACATTATCACGTCTTTTCCTTCATTCAGCATCTTCTCTATTTGTTTACGCGGAGTGCCGTAGTAAGCTCCGAAATTCTCTTCCCACTCCAGGAATTCTCCGTTATTTTTCATCCTTTCGAATTCTTCCGGCGCAACGAAAACATAATCTTCCCCGTTCTTTTCTCCCTCCCGGGGTTCTCTTGTAGTATAAGATACCGACCTCGCCATTCCCCCGAGCCTTTTCATAAGCTCTTCCACTATGGAAGTCTTGCCGCTTCCTGAAGGCGCGGAAAGCACTACGATAATAGGTTCTCGCCTTTTATTTGCCATTCTTCACCAATAACTTCTCTGCCCGGCAGAGGAAAAAGCGGCGGGCTTGTTACTCTATGTTCTTTATCTGCTCCCTCATTTTTTCGATCTCGCTCTTTATCTCTATTACCGCCCTCGACATTCTTATGTCGGCCGCTTTGGAACCTATGGTATTCGCCTCTCTCTGCATTTCCTGGGCCACAAAATCAAGTTTTTTCCCGGCCTCGTCTTCCTCCGCTTTCATGGCTTCCAGAAAAGATACAATATGCCCGCCCAGCCTTATCACCTCTTCGGTAACGTCTGTATTCCGGGCAAAGAGGCCCGCTTCAGTTTCTATTTTCCCCTTATCGGCCTCCCCGCCTTGTTTTATCTGCACAACCGTATCGGTGAGCTTTTTGGCAAATTCCTCGACGCTTTCAGAACTGTATTTAGCTATGGCCTCGTTGAATTTCTTCAGTTTGTTCAGCCTTTTCTTAAAATCTCCGGCAAGCCTTCTGCCTTCGGCCTTCCGGAAATTAACAAGCCTGTTTACGGCTTTATCCAGCGCCTTTTTTATGTACGGCCAAACCTTGCTTTCGCTTTCTTCGGAAGCTATCTCCACAATGCCCGGCAGAGAGATCAGCTCTTTTATTCCTATTTCCCCGGCAATGCCGAGAGACTTTTGCATAGACCTCACCTGTTTCAAGAAATCGCTCGCGGCCGCCTTGTTGATCTCCGTATGTTTAAGGGGTTTCTGCACGCCTTTGATCTCGCGGCTTATCTGAACGAACGCCTTGCCCCGATGGACTTTTCCTTCAAAAACATCTTTTACCTTTTCTTCAAGAAGGAAAAACCCGTTAAAGGGACTGCACGCTATGCTCAAGCTTTTGTGATTAAGCGTTTTTACTTCCGCTATTATTTTCCCATAAGGACTTTTTTCCGTGCCTTTGCCGAACCCTGTCATGGACCTCATTGCTGTTTCTCCTATATCTGCCGGGCTGTTTTATTTCCAAACCCTGATCTTAGATGTTGTTTCTTCTTCCTTAGTCTCGTACATTTCCGTCAGTATCTCATTCGGGGCGAACCACAGTTTTATCTCTCTTTCCGCGTCCTCTTCGTTCGCAGAAGCGTGAATAACATTCTCGTATACACCTTTTGTGGTTATCCTTCCGAACGAACCCCGGATGGAGACCGAGTCGGCCTCTTCCGGATTGGTCTTCCCGCAAAGTTCTCTTACCTTTCGTATGGCGCCTTCACCCCAGTAAACAAGCGCCATGACCTTTTTTTTGTGATATTCCCCCATAATATACTTTATCAGCTCCTCAAAAAAAGGCTGGCCTTGAAGCGCTTTGTAGTGTTCCACCGCAAGGTCTCTGGACACTTTGACCATTTTCGCTCCCACTATCTCAAGTTTAGTCTCGGAAAGCCTGGTCAAAATATTGCCTGTCAGCGACTTTTTAAGCCCGTCGGGCTTTATTAGTATAAGTGTCTGATTGTTATCTTCCATTATCCTTCCTTTTTTATGATCTTTCTCTTGTTTTCCCCTTATGTATCCTTTCCGGGTACGCTATTCTACCAAGTCCCCTCAAAATGTCAAGATAAGTAACATTTCAGTTCTCCGCAGAAATGTAGCGTCCCCACGCCCGTCTTTGCGAACCCGCCAAAGGCGGGTGAAGCCCTTCGTATCGTGATAAATGCTATGGCTCAGGATTTCGGCAGACTTGGCATAGGGCCGAATCAATCCCTCTCC
>JBAYES010000031.1:0-23978 GCA_041667545.1 Candidatus Omnitrophota bacterium
GATATTTGGGTATACGATCTCTCGATTTCGGGTCTGAAAGAAGTTCCAGGCAATCCCGAGAGGCATCCCCGCTCACAAGTTTTCCTCTGTACATATTATCGAGTATAAGCGCCATATCCCGGGGTGTTGTGTAATTTTCAAGGCCCCCGTCCCTGGCCTCATAATCCGCTACACGGCGGTTAAGCCGGCTATTTTGAAGCCCGAATTCCTCTATGGCATTATTTATGTACTCCATCCCCAGGACTCTTGTGACCATATTGGTCGCTGTATTGTCGCTTATTGACATCATCAGGCCAAGAAGTTCTTTGAACGTAAAAACTGTCCCGGCGCTCATACTTTTAAGCTTGCCCGCCCCCGGCATTTTGTCGCTATTATTGAGTCTTACCTCAAGCCCAAGATCCAGGATACCCTCATGCGCGGCTTTGAGCGCCGCTGCCATTATGGGTATCTTGGCTAAACTCGCTGAGGGGAAAAGTTCGTTCTCGTTGTGAGTGAACTCAAATCCAAATTTCAGGTCTCTGATAAAAATGCCCGATGTACCCCTGAAACGGCTTATTTCGGAACGAAGTTTAATTGAAAGATCTTGCCACTCTGTTTCTTTTTGAGCGTAAAAGGCCGCTATCTCACGTTCTTTCTCCGCGTTCTTAATATGTTCGTCCCTTACAAAAAAAATAAAGGCCGCTAAGACAACAAAGAATATGACAGCTAAATGTTTAAATATGGCGGAAAACTTCATGCCCCCCCCCGATCATCCTGAGGAACTCCCCATTCCGGTCATCCTGAGGAACTCCCCATCCCGGTCATCCTGAGGAACTCCCCATCCCGGTCATCCTGAGGAACTCCCCATCCCGGTCATCCTGAGGCCAAAGGCCGAAGGATACAAAACATATCACAAGATATCTGGATGGAACCCTTTAAAGCCAGTTCTTTCTCTTGAAATAGATCAAAAGTGTTCCGGCGACAGCGGCCATAAGGCCAAGAACGAAGAAATATGCCCACTTCCAGTTAAGTTCGGGCATGAAATGAAAATTCATTCCGTAAACACCGGCAATGAAAGTAAGAGGAATAAATATGGAAGCGAATATCGTAAGGAATTTCATGACCTCGTTCATCCTGTTGCTTAAACCGGAAAGATAGATATCAAGCATACCTGATATCATGTCCCGGTACGTCTCTACTGTATCTATTACCTGTATGGTATGCTCGTAGAGGTCCCGTAGATATATTCCCGTACTCTTTTTAAAAAATTTCGATTCCATTTTGGAAAGCGAACTTATGACCTCGCGAAGCGGCCACACCGCTTTTCTCAAAAATATCATACCCCTTTTAAGCTTGTGCATCGACTGAAGTATCTCGGGACCGGGATCCGTGATCAATGTCTCCTCTATAGCCTCGATCTTTTCCCCTATATCTTCAAGAACTTTAAAGTAATTATCCACAACCGCGTCTATAAGAGAATATGCCAGATAATCCGCTCCCATCTTGCGTATCCTCCCCTTGCCTGTTCTTATTTTCCCCCTTACAATGTCAAAAACATCACCTTTTCTCTCCTGAAATGAGATAACACAATTTTTGTTCAGCAATATACTGACCTGTTCGGAGATTATCTCGCCGTCTTCTTTCGAATATATCATCTTGACCGTCGCGAAAACATGTTCGTCAAAATATTCACATCGGGGCCTTTGGGAAGTGTTCACTATGTCTTCTATAAGCAGCGGATGAAGCCCGAACTTTTCTCCTATCTTCTTCACAATCTCAAAGTCATGGACGCCATCAACGTTTATCCATGTAACGGAAGAAGCGTCGCGGTCTTTTAGATATTCTTCCTCTCCGGCAGACACTATTTCAAGAAATTTTGGTTCGTTGTACTCTATTACAGCTATCTCCGTCTTGCCCTCTTCAGCATTACCGGACGTTGTCATCGATACATCAGTAGACGCTGATCTCTCGGAAACGCTGCCTATTTCTTTGACCATAAAAACTCCTGTATCCCCGTCTGATATAAGCCTGTACTATCGTACTGGCCTCTTCTTTTTTTTCCTTCCTCTTTTCATTTTTTCCAAAGACTCCTGCTCCTGATCTTCCATCATCTTTCGCAATTTTTGCATGCAGGAAACCTCAATTTGTCTCACCCTTTCGCGGGTTATCCCAAAATGTTTCGCCGTGTCCTTTAACGTATGAGTAACCCCGTCCTCTCCCAGACCGAACCTCAAGGTGAGTATCTTCTTTTCCCTTTCGGTCATTTTCAGCAAAAGCGCTTCTATTCTTTCGTGAAGCATGAATTTTGAAAGCTCGTCCACGGAATTCACTATACTTTCGTCCTCAATAAGATCCATGAACTCGGAATCCCCCGATTCTCCTATGGGCGCGTTGAGGCTGGCCACATTGGAAGCCATGTGATTAAGCTGTTTTATGCGGGAAACGGGCAGTTTCATTTTTTTAGCTATGTCCTTCAGATGCGGGGTACGCTTCTCTTTCTGGGAAAGGTGTTTCTTTACTTTCTGGAACCTCATGAGCATTTCCATTACATAGACCGGCACCCTAACCGTCTTCCCCTGATTAGCCACCGCTCTTGTTATGTACTGCTTTATCCACCATGCCGCGTAAGTGCTGAAACGATACCCTCTGTCGGGATCATACTTTGTTACTGCCCGCATGAGGCCAAGATTGCCCTCTTCTATGAGATCCAGCATAGGCACGCCGAGATAACTATACTTTTTCGCAATATTGATGACAAGCCGTAAATTGCTTTTTATCATCTGCTGGCGGGCCTTTTTGCTGCCTTTTCGTATCTTCATCGCCAGGTTTTTTTCTTCTTCGGCGGTGAGAAGGGGGAGATCTCGGATATCCTTTAAATAAAGCTTAATGGCATCCATTCCTCTATTCCTTTTTTTTAGTAGAACACGGTTCTGTGAACTCCCGGAGAGGACTGATATATACCTCTCCGGGAGGATTATTTTTACGGCCTTACTTGGATTTTCCCGAGACCTTGGCCTGAGCGGCGGCAAGTCTCGCTATAGGCACGCGAAAAGGCGAACAGCTTACATAGTCCATACCTGCCCTGTAGCAGAAATCTATGGAAGCCGGATCTCCGCCATGCTCACCGCAAATACCAACTTTTAATTTCGGCCGGGCCTTTCTTCCCCTTTCTATCCCGAGGGTTATCAATTCCCCTACTCCCTCCTGATCAAGAGACTGGAACGGATCTTCCATAAGTAACTTTTTCTCGAGATACGGTATGAGGAACCCGCCCATATCGTCACGGGAGAACCCGTACGACATCTGGGTAAGATCGTTAGTTCCGAAAGAGAAGAACTCGGCGACTTTAGCGATCTTTCCGGCTGTAAGAGCGGCGCGGGGTATTTCTATCATTGTTCCCACCATGAGCGGCAGCTTTTTGACTCCGTACTTAGCGCAGACTTCCTTGTACACTTTCTTTATTATCGCGTCCTGGTCCACTATCTCAGTGTCAGTTCCGACTACGGGGATCATTATTTCAGGAGCCACCTTGTGCTTCTCTGCTACAAGTTCCGCTGTAGCTTCAAGTATAGCCCTGGCCTCGATCTCGGTGATCTCGGGATAGGTCACGCCGAGCCTCACTCCCCTGTGTCCCATCATCGGGTTGCTTTCCTTGAGTTTGGCCACTCGCCTCGAAAGGTCAGCCATG
This sequence comes from Candidatus Omnitrophota bacterium, assembly GCA_041667545.1. Classification (GTDB taxonomy): domain Bacteria; phylum Omnitrophota; class Gorgyraeia; order Tantalellales; family Tantalellaceae; genus SLID01. The sequence goes on from JBAYES010000031.1 coordinate 3,668, forward strand.
TCAACATTAAGACTCTCCGCAAGTTCTCTGAGCTGATCTTCCTGATGAGGAACGAACTCATGAAGCGGCGGATCCAGCAGCCTTATCGTTACAGGAAATCCGGCCATGGCCTTAAGTGTCCCCTTGATATCCTTTTTCATATGGGGATAAAGTTCCTTAAGAGCGTTCTTTCTTTCCTCTTCTGTATTTGAAAGTATCATCTTTCTGAGCTTGAACAAAGGTTCATCGGCGCCTTCACCGTAGAACATATGTTCCATCCTGAAAAGACCTATGCCTTCGGCCCCGAACTCCCTGGCCTTTCGGGCATCCTCTGGAGTATCGGCATTGGTCCGGACTTTCATTGTCCTCTCTGAATCACAGATCTTCAGAAAATCAACAAGGTACCTGTTCTCCTTGGTGGCGTCTATCATGGGAAGCGTTCCCTTGTAGACCAGGCCTTTTGTCCCGTTAAGGGTTATCCAGTCGCCTTCCCCCAAAGTAAGATCCTTGGTCTTGACGGTCTTTTCGCGATGATCTATCTTAAGCTCTCCGCAGCCCACTATGCAGCATTTTCCCCAGCCGCGGGCAACAAGCGCGGCGTGGCTTGTCATGCCGCCCCTGGCCGTAAGTATGGCCCTGGCCGCTCTCATCCCTTCCACGTCCTCCGGATTGGTCTCCTCTCTGACAAGAATGACCTTTTCGCCTTTTTCGAACCATTTCACGGCCACATCAGAATCGAAAACTATTCTTCCCGAAGCTCCGCCCGGACCCGCGGGAAGCCCTTTAGCAAAAGGCTGCACTTTCTTTTCCTCTATGGGATCGATTATGGGGTGCAGAAGTTCATCAAGCTGTAAAGGTTTAACTCTCATAACAGCGTCTTTTTTGGATATCATCTTTTCTTTTACCATATCGACGGCCATCTTTACGGCAGCCGGGCCGTTCCTCTTTCCCACACGTGTCTGCAGTATGAAAAGCTGTCCGTTCTCTATGGTAAATTCAATATCCTGCATGTCGCGGTAGTGCCTCTCAAGCCTGTTCTGTATGGCATGGAGCTCTTTGTACACCTTGGGCATTACCTTCTCAAGCATAGCTTCGTTCCTGTTCTGATCGTTCTGCGAGTTTTTGTTAATGGGCGCGGGAGTTCTTGTCCCGGCAACCACGTCCTCACCCTGGGCGTCTATCAGATATTCACCGTAGAAGTTATTGTCCCCATTACCCGGATTACGGGTAAAGGCAACGCCGGTAGCCGAATCTTTTCCCATGTTCCCAAACACCATGGACTGCACGTTTACCGCCGTTCCCCATTCGTGGGGAATATTCTCTATCTGACGGTACGATTTCGCTCTTTTGCCGTTCCACGAAGAGAAAACAGCGCCTATTCCTCCCCAAAGCTGCTCTTCCGCTGTATCCGGGAAATCTTTTCCTATAACCTCTTTTATCTTAGCTTTGTATTTCACGCAAAGCTCTTTAAGATCGTCCGCGTCCAATTCGGTGTCCAGGGTCACTCCCTTTGCCTGCTTCATCCCGTCCATCAGCTTTTCAAGCTGATGCCTTACTCCTTTCCCCTCGGCCGGTTCCAGCCCGGCGCTTTTCTCCATAACAACATCGGAATACATCGTCATAAGGCGTCTATACGCGTCATAAACAAACCTTTCGTTACCGGTCTTTTTTATAAGCCCGGCTATGGTTTTAGTTGTGAGACCTACGTTAAGAACGGTTTCCATCATTCCCGGCATGGATGTTCTCGCCCCCGACCTTACCGACACCAGAAGCGGATTTTCCGCATCGCCGAACTTCTTGCCCATGATCTTTTCTATTTTCCCCATAGCTGTACTTACCTGTTCCGTAAGGCCAGCCGGATATTTTTTCCCGGATTCGTAGAAATGTGTGCAAACCTCGGTGGTTATCGTAAACCCGGGAGGAACCGGCAGTTTAAGAGAAGGGTGCCCTGCCATTTCAGCGAGATTCGCTCCTTTACCTCCCAACAAATTCTTCATCGACCCATTACCATCGGCCTTACCGCCGCCGAAAAAGTAAACATGTTTTTTCGCGGAACTTTTTGCCTTCTTTAGTGAAGCCTTTTTGACCGTTTTCTTCTTTACCATCTTACTCACTTCCTCCTTTTTGGTTAGCGCTATCCATCTTCTCCATAAAAAACCCCTTAATGCCCGAAGCATCTACCCTGAGCTGTTCCATACTATCCCTTTCCCGGACAGTAACCTTGCCGTCGGTCAGGGAATCAACATCGACCGTAATGCAATACGGCGTACCTATTTCGTCCTGTCTGCGATATAGTCTGCCTATAGCCGCGGTATCGTCGTATACCACTCTGTAACTGCCCTTTATGTCGTCCCTTATCCTGTGGGCCATCTCCACTATTTCCGGTTTATTCTTGAGTAAAGGCAATACAGCCGCCTTTATCGGAGCCAGCCGTCTGTCTAAAGACAGATAAGTCCTGTTCTTATCTCTTACAACTTCAGACCTGTAAGAGTTAACAAGGAACGCGAGAACCGCCCTGTCTACCCCTCCGGAAGGCTCTATTACATAGGGAACATATCTCTCTTTTGCGGCTTCATCAAAATAACTTAGATCGGAACCGCTTATTTTGGAATGCTGTTTAAGGTCATAATCTGTCCTGTTCGCTATCCCCTCAAGCTCTGACCACCCCATAGGAAAAAGAAATTCTATATCGTGACATTTTTTAGCATAGTGCGCGAGTTCGTCCGGGGCATGCTCTCTCAACCTTAGGTTCTCCTTTTTTATGCCGAGGCCGAGGTACCAGTTAAATCTTGTCTCTACCCAATGTTCGTACCATTTATCGTCGTCACCCGGCTTGACAAAAAACTCAAGCTCCATCTGTTCGAATTCTCTGCTCCTAAAAGTAAAGTTTCCCGTTGTTATTTCATTCCGGAATGATTTTCCGGTCTGAGCGACACCAAAAGGAGGTTTTTTTCGAGAAGAATTCAATATATTGGAAAAGTTAACGAATATACCCTGCGCGGTCTCGGGACGAAGATAAACATCCTGAGACTCGCCTTCTACGGAACCCGCCTGGGTTTTGAACATCAAGTTGAAACTTCGCGGTGAAGTAAGTTCTCCACCGCACTCAGGGCAGGCCTTTCCTGATATCTTGTCTACTCTGAACCTTTTTTTACATTTAAGGCAATCGACAAGAAGGTCCGAAAAAGAAGATATATGCCCGGAGGCTTTCCAGGTCTCCGGATTCATTAAAATAGCCGCGTCCAGGCCCTCTACATCGTTGCGGTCATAGACCATGCTTTTCCACCACTGGTTCTTGACATTCTTCTTGAGCTCAACTCCCAAAGGGCCGTAATCCCATACGCTCCCTATCCCCCCGTATATCTCGCTGTTCTGGAATATAAATCCCCGACGCTTACAAAGATTCGCTATGTCCTTAAGAGCAACATTCGTTATCATTCCTTCATCTTTCTTATCGCTCATTTAATTTTCCTTTCCCTTTTTACCGGAGTTCCACGCCCCTCGTTTTGTTTTCCATGCCGGACTCAAACTCTCTTATCTCATCCAGGAACTTAAGAGCTTTTATGGACCTGCCTATCTGCATCCTGACAAACCTGTCCAGGATGAACTCTGTTTCTACCCCGACCTCATGAGATAATTTTATATGTTCCGCCCTGTCAATATCGCTGGCCTGTATTTTTCTCATGAACTTTATTGCGCCAAGTGAGACGGGTATATTATCATCTCCGTTCCCGTGGCATTTCGGGCACATTATACCACCCGAGGCCGCGCTAAAAAAGGATTTTTCGTTAACCTGGGACGAACACTTTACACATTCGTCTACCTGGGGGCTGAAACCCAGGGCCCCTAAAAGTTTTATCTCGAATATGCGCCTCACTCTTTTCGCTCCTGACGCGCGGGCGAGCATACCCAGGCTCCCTTTAAGTATATCGAATATTCCGGGGTCAGCGTCATGGTCTGCAGTGACCGCATCCACAAGTTCCGCGAAATAACTCGCATACGCGAGTTTTTCAAGATCCGACCTCATCTTGTTGAAATACTCGACGGCTTCGCATTGTGTTATCAGATCAAGAGCGCTCTTTTTTTTGTAAAAAACTACCTGGCAGCATGACAGGATCTCAAAATTTCCGGCAAACTGGGGGAACGGTTTCCTTACACCCTTTAATACTCCCTTTATTTTCCCGAACTCTCTGGTATAAAGAACAAGAATATAACTGGTTTCTCTCAGGTAATATTTCCTGAGAACAATACCTTCGGTTTTAAGCGCTCCCATTGGTCTCTTCCCTGGAAGGACGGTATTCGGGAGATACGCTCCCCCCGGATATTATAAGCTTCATCCCATCCTCTACGCTCATTTTTAGAAAACATATCTCCTCTTTCGGAACAACAATGAACATCCCGCTCGTAGGGTTAGGGGTTGTGGGAATAAAAACATTTATCCCCCCCGGAACATTTGAATTCATCTCTCCCTTAGCCACGCCTGTCGCGAACCCCACGGAATATATGCCCTTGCGGGGATATTCCACAAGAACTACCTGTTTGAATATGGTCCTTCCATGGCCGAAAAGAGCTGTAAATATCTGTTTCGCCGCGTTATATATCCTGCCCATTACAGGCACTTTAAGCAGGATGCCTTCACCCAGAGAAAATATGCGGTTTATAAAAAGTATTCTGGCTCCCCACCCGATGGAAGAAACAGCCAGTATCACCGCCAGAAAAATTATGGACTTGGCCATATACACCCTTAATCCGACGGCGAGGGGAGCGAAAAGATTCAAAAGCGGCTCCAGCACAAGATTGTTAAGGCTCATTACTAAAAACCTGACCAAAGCTACGGTAACGGCTATGGGCAGGAGAAGTACTATACCGTTCAAAAAATACACAAACACCTTATTAACGATCTTTCCCATTTTATCTCCGTTATATATTTGATTGCTGCTCTATAAAACCTTATTACCCCAAGGCCTGAAAGATAAGAAGCGTTATCAAAGCCCCTATGAACGACCCCGCCGCCGCTTCCCAAATATTGTGAACTCCCATGGTGATACGGCTGCGCGCGACAAGAAGCGCCATGAAGAACACCAGGATAGATGCCAGGGAATTCGCCGCGGCGAAAGAAACGGTAACCCATATGGAAAAGGCGACCGCCGCGTGCCCGGAAGGCATGCCGCCCCTTAAAAGCGTCTTTTCATTTCTTATGACCTTTACCGCGAAAACAACAAACACCACCACGATAAGAGATATCAAAGTAATATGCCATGGCGATTGTTTGAACCTTTCAGCCAAAGCGGGGCCCTTAGCCCAGCCTATCTGCCGGAAGATTATAAGGTACCCCACTACCGCGGCGTTGACCGCCGAAACAAAAACAGCTCCGGCCGCCACGTCCTTTATTATTTTGGCAAGAGGGTTTCGCCTCCGCTCGGCCAGATCTACCGCGTGTTCCACGGCTGTATTAAATAGTTCTGTAACAAGGACAAAACTCACCGTGATGCTGAGGACCATATATTCCAGAGGAGACAGGTTCAGGTATATCCCTCCCACCAATACCAGAAACCCTATCAGAAAATGTATCCTCATGTTCCTTTCGGTACGAAGCGTGTGCACTATACCGTCAAGAGCAAAGCTGAAACTGGCAAAGAAATTACTTCCGAATTTTTTTACGCCTTTCTCCAAGGATCTCATCCTCTTTTTCCATCATAATTCTTTTATCTTTCTGTGACTCGTCCTTATACCCCACGAGATGCAATATTCCATGGATCACGTACCGCAAGAGCTCTTCCGTGAAAGTTACATCGTAAAACGCGGCATTCTTCTTTGCCCTGTCTGAGGATATCGCTATGTCCCCCAGAAAATTTCGAGAGGGCTTTTCCCCGGGAAAACAGTTTTCCGCAACACCCTCTCCGGGGAAAGCTATTACATCCGTCACCCTGTCGCGCCCGAGATATTTTTTGTTAAGATCCCGTATCTTCCGGTCTGTAACAAAAATCACGTTGATCCCGCCTTCCGGGACACCGCCTTTTTTAAGGGCGATAAAGGCCGTACGTTCTACCTCACTCCGGTTTATCTTCTTTCCGGGGTTTAAGTTTTTTATATCTATCTGTGCCGGCATCTTTCCCATTGGTCTTTTCCCTCTCACCGGAAGGATCCGGATAAGTAAGTCTTGTGTGATATACTCCCAAAAGAACACGAACAAAACTTGTTGCTATCTTATCTATATCCTTAAGCGTCAAGTCACATTCATCAAGCTGACCGTCTATGAACTTGTTGTTGATGATCTTTTTAACCAGATTCCTTATTCCCGCGGGAGTCGGCATTTCAAGGGCTCTGCATGAAGCCTCCACCGAATCCGCCAGAAGTATTATGGCGCTTTCTCTGGTCTGGGGCCTGGGCCCCGGGTATCTGAAATTTTCTTCTTTCAATAGATCCTTGTCTTTGGATTTTTCCATGGCCTTCTGATAAAAATACGCTATAAGACTGTTGCCATGATGCTGAGCTATAAGGTCTATTATCTTTACGTTAAGCTTGTGTTTTTTCGCCATCTCTACGCCGTCTTTCACATGCTTTGATATGATCAGAGCGCTCATGGAAGGCGATAGATTATTGTGCCGGGACGGCGCGCCCATCTCGTTCTCGCTGAAATATTCGGCTTTCGGTATCTTTCCGATATCGTGATAATACGACCCCACCCTGGCAAGCAGGCTGTTCGCTCCTACATCATCACAAGCCGCTTCGGCCAGATTTCCCACAAGAATGCTGTGATGATATGTTCCGGGAGCCTCTATTGAAAGTTCTTTTAAAAGGGGATGGTTCAAGTCTGAAAGTTCCAGGAGCGTGATGTTGGTAGGCACCTTAAAAAAATATTCAAATACGGGCAGGAAACCCATTACGAGAAAGGCCGAAAAAAATCCGCTGCCCATGCCCCAAAACCCGTCTTTAATAAAAAATTCCGAGTCCAGATTGTTTATAAGCCCCACACATACTATTGCCACAAACTTGGCAAGCCCTACGTAAAGCCCTGCTTTGAGAATATCAGAGCGTCTGCGGCAATCTCTGATAGCGTACATTCCTATCATACCTCCGGTAAGAAGAACGAGCATAGTCTCGACCTTCCCCCCCGAAAGTAAGGATATAAAAAGACCCATGAGAAGGAGACTTAAAAACCCCGCGTTCAGCCCCACAAGTAACGTTATTATCATGCCCATAAAAGCAAGGGGCATGAAATAACTCGGCTGCGGAGATCTCATAACCATCTCCGCCAGCACAAGGGTTATTGTCATATTAAGAAGAACAATGAGTATGCTTTTTGTATCTTTGAGAGAATATTTCTCTCCGGAAAATGAAAGGTATACGAACGCGAGTATCCAGACAAGAAAAAAGAAAAGCGCCGAACCCAGAAATGATCTCACGGTAACACCCTGTTTAAAGATCCCGCTTATAAGCATTAGCTGCGCCATGTCCCGGGATGTGACCCTCTGCCCTTTCGCTATTATTATCTCGTTCTTTCTGACCTCTATTTCCTGCGGCAGTGGCTTAACGGCGTTTATCGCCTTCTCTTTCCTTATTTTAGTGCGTCCGGCGTCAGCGGATATGTTCGGGGAAAGATATGCGGTAAGAACCGAGCCGAGAGGCTGTCTTATTCTGCGGTCTCCGGGAAAAGCCACATCGATATAATTTTCAACCACGTCTTTTATGTTGTCTCCTGTCACAATGTTCTCTACTGCGCGGACGGTTTCAGTCCCCCCCTCCTCATCCATTATAACTACATCGGAGAAATCCTTACCTTTAACAAGATCTATGTCATCATGATCGGCATATCCCAAAGAGAACACATTTTCAACTATCTTTTTGCCCGAAATATAGAGAGCTTTGGTATCCGAAAAATCCAAAAGAGGTTTTATGTCCCTTTCCTGCAGAGATTCCGCGGCGAACACCTTTATGGCTTCCGTTTTCTCGGTCGCCGAGGATTGTTTCTGTTTTTCTTCTTCGATAACATCAAAGAATTTTTTCAATCCCGCCAAGGCCTTTTCTTCCGAAGAAAGTTCTCTGATAAATACGTACGGAACCTTTTCGGCTTCCTTGTCCCTCAAAAGAGCCGTCTTTGCGTCGTCTACACCCCATGAATAGACAAAATCATAAGGAGCAAAAACATCTTTAAGGGCCACATCCCCCTCGTATATACCCATTTGGTAAAACTGCGGGTTCAGGAACATGCTTGAAAGAGCGATCATCGCAAAAACCAAAATCAGGAATACCGAAAGCGTTTCTTTTCTTGCTACAAACCCCAGTATATCCCGAAATATTTTTCGTTTCCCCGCCACAATATCATTCACCTTTTATCTCACCTTCTCTTTTGTAAACCTCTATTATCTTCTGCACCAATTCATGCCTTACTACATCCTCGCCCTTCAGAAAGGCAAAGCTGATACCGTGAATACCATCAAGAATATCCCGGGCGTGCATAAGCCCGGATCTTTTCCCCCGGGGCAGATCGCTTTGGGTTATATCACCGGTTATTACCGTTTTAGAATCGAACCCCAGCCTTGTGAGGAACATTTTCATCTGCTCCGACGTCGAATTCTGCGCCTCGTCCATAATTATGAAAGAATCATTAAGCGTTCGTCCCCTCATGTAGGCCAGGGGAGCAACCTCTATTATCCCTTCGGCGGTATATTCTTTTATCATGTGCGCGTCCATCATATCGTAAAGAGCGTCATAAAGCGGCCTCAAGTACGGGTTCACCTTGTCGTACATATCTCCCGGAAGATACCCAAGGCTTTCTCCGGCCTCAACTGCGGGCCGCGTGAGGATTATTCTGGAAACAAGATTTTTCCTGAGCGCATTGACCGCCATTGCCATGGCAAGATAGGTCTTCCCTGTTCCTGCGGGCCCTATAGCGAAAACTATATCGTTCTTTCTTATAGCGTCTATATAGTCTTTCTGTCCGCCGCTGCGCGGCTTGACATGCGCTCTTTTAGAACTTACTTCTATATAATCGTTAAATATGTCGTTAAAACCGTTGTCTTCACGGTAAGTCCTGAGAGTCCTTGTTATATCCTTGGAAGAAAAATGCCCTCCGCTCCTGACCGCCGAGAGAACGTCGTTAATAACCGTTTCAGCCCCGGCAAGAACCTTTTCATCGTCCGCTTTCACTTTCAGTATACCATCCCTGAACGAAGTCTTTACACCAAGGACCTTCTCGATTGTCCGAAGAGTCTCGTCGTGCTTTCCGAAAAGATTTCTGGCCTCGGAATCGCTATCAATGGATATCTGTATCTCTGCCACTAAAAGCCTCTATTTTATCCAGTCATCTTCAGATCCATCCAGAACATCTATTTCCCCGGATGTCTCCTTTCCATCGCGTGAAACATCTATTACTTCAATTTTCCTGCCATCGGGTGAACTCACCACAGTTTGAGCTACGGGCGGAGCGTCAGATTTTTCTTCCTTTACGGCAGGCGCTTCTTCACACGCGGTAACTTCCTCCGAGCCCATTACGGGCAGCTCTATATCCACACCTATAATAGTGCGTTTCCGGGGCCTTCTGTCTTCGGTCCTATTCGGGGCGCCCATTATATAGCCCCTGTTACCTTCGAGTTCCTGATCTACCCTTTCCTTTTTGAAAGTGTAAATGTCTATAGCGCCCAGATGCTCGGAAACAAAAGTTCCGACGATGAAAACCAGGAACATAACGTAAACCACATTCTTTTTCATGAACGACCTCCCGTTTTTTATTTAATAGGGTTTTGCGAAAAAAGCTTTTTTTACGTCATTTCGAGGAACGAACGAAGTGAGTGACGAAGCAATCTCAACATACATAATAAGTTATAAGATTACTTCGGTCGCTTTGCTCCCTCGCAATGACGTGAGATAGATATTTCGCATAACTCTACTATTCAAACCTCGAATCTCTATTCAATTTTTCTCATTTTAATACCAAGCTCGAGCAGCTGCTCCTCGGAGATCTCCGATGGAGCTCCTGTAAGAGGGCATATGCCTTTCTGCGTTTTTGGAAAAGGGATTACCTCTCGAATGGAAAAGTCCCCCGTAAAAAGAGTTATCAGCCTGTCCAGGCCGAAAGCCACTCCACCGTGAGGCGGCGGGCCGTAACCAAAAGCCTCCAGCAAAAACCCGAATTTCTCGGAACATTCTTTCTCGCTCAGTCCAAGCGCTGAAAATACCTTGTTTTGGACATCTCTCCGGTGTATCCTGATACTTCCCGACCCTATCTCGCTTCCGTTGAGCACAAGATCATAAGATCTTGACCTTATCCTGCCAAGATCCCCGCTGTCCAGAAAACACATGTCCTCTTCCACCATGGAAGTAAAAGGATGATGTTCCGATACCCACCTTTTATCTTCTCTATTGAACTTGAAAAGCGGAAAATTAACTACCCATAAAAGATCGTACCGCGATCTATCAATAAGATCTTTGTCTTTTCCGATCTTAAGCCTGAGAGCTCCAAGCGCCTGGCACGCTGTTTCACGCGCGTCCGCTACCATAAAAACCATGTCTCCTGCCGCGGCATTGGTCTTTTTTCTAATAAGCTCCAGTTCTTCCGGTTTGAAAAATTTAGATATCTGTGAAGTAAGGCCGCCCTCTTCCACTTTGAGATATGCGAGCCCCTTGGCCCCGTATTCCCCGGCATAAGAAATAAGCTCATCTATCTCTTTTCTACTCAGGCTTCCATACCCTGGAGCCGCAAGAGCCATAATACTGCCCCCGGAATCTATTACCGATCTGAAAACCTTGAACTCCGAACTCTTCATGTCTTCCGTTATGTCTGACAAAAAGACGTCAAAACGCGTGTCGGGCTTATCAGTTCCGAACCGTGTCATGGCTTCATGATAGTCCATCCTCCTGAAAGGGGCCTCTATCCGCACGTTCAGGACGTTTGAAAAAAGCTTCTTGAACATTCGTTCGCACACATCAAGGACATCCTCCTGTTCAACAAAAGACATTTCCATATCTATCTGCGTGAATTCTGGCTGCCGGTCAGCCCTGAGGTCCTCATCCCTGAAACAGCGTACTATCTGAAAATATTTCTCAACTCCCGAGACCATCAAAAGCTGTTTAAATATTTGCGGGGACTGGGGCAAAGCATAAAAATTCCCCTGCTGCAGCCGTGAGGGAACTATATAGTCCCGGGCGCCTTCCGGGGTAGACTTGGTAAGCATGGGAGTTTCGACTGAAATAAACCCCTCCGATGAAAGAAAATCCATTATGAACTTGCTTACTCTGTGCCGCATTTTCAGTTTATCCTGCATGGAAGGACGCCTGAGGTCCAAATACCTGTACCTGAGCCTTATATCTTCCGAAACAGATGAACCGTCCTTTATTTCAAAAGGCAGCGTATCCGCCCTGGAAAGCACTTCGACATCTTCCACTTCCACCTCTATCTCTCCCGTACTGATGTTAGGATTAACCGTCCCTTCGGGCCTTATTGAAACTTTTCCCGTGACTTTCACACAGAACTCATTCCTTATATCATGGGCTTTGGCATGAGGATCTCTGTTCGTTTCGGGATCGAACACTATCTGCGTAATCCCGTGTGTATCGCGAAGGTCCATAAAAATAATGTCCCCGTGATCTCTTCTTGAAGCCACCCATCCCGATAAAACCACTTTTTTCCCTGCATCCGAACCTTTAAGTTCCCCGCAATTATGCGTCCTTATCATTTTTCACTTTTCCCTTTCTCAATATTCCGACAAGTTCATCAAATCCGAAGTCTTTTTGCTCTCCTGTATCCATATACTTGAGAGACACCTTATCTGCCGTTTGTTGATCTTCATCCACAAAAATAACAAAATCCCTTTTTTCTTTCCCCGCTTTCCTCATCTGGGCCTTCAGTGATCGTCCGGTAAGATCCATCTCGCAAAAAATACCGGAATCCCTGAGTTTTTCCACAAAATGAAAAACAGGAACTTTTAGCTCCTCTTTCGTCGGTACTACCAGGACTCCCGGAGACCTTGCCGCATCTGTATCCTGAAGGGCCAGTAAGAGCCTTTCCACCCCTATCGCGTATCCGCTCGCGCTTATGTCCGCTCCTCCCATCTTTAAAGACAAGCTATCGTAACGGCCTCCCGCGGCAAAAGCATCCTGAGCCCCGAGCGACGGATGGGACGCCTCGAATATAACCCCGGTATAGTAATCAAGCCCTCTCACGAGATCCCGTTTTTCCCTGAAGGACACTCTTTCCCGGGAAAGTATATCCTTGAACTCATTATAAAAACGCACACAATCACCGCAGAGAAAACCGTTTATCTCAGGGGCCCTTTCAACCACTTTCCGGCAGGAAGGTGATTTACAATCTAATACACGCAGAACATTCCCCCGAGCCCTTCTTTTGCAATTTTCACAAAGTTCCTCAAACCGGGACTCAAGAAACTTTGAAAGCGATCTTGAGAACTCCTTTCTGTCCTTTGCGCATCCCAATGAATTAACGAAAATGGTATGTCCCGTTACGCCTATTCTTTTGAGAATGCTTTCAAGCGTCAGTATAAGCTCGGCATCGGCGAATGGGTCCGAAGACCCTATCGTTTCAGCCCCTATCTGGTGAAATTGCCTGAGCCTTCCTTTTTGAGGCCTCTCGCCTCTAAACATAGGTCCCGAGTAAAAAATTTTTACGACTTCAGATGAATTGCCAAGCCCGTGTTCAACGAAAGCCCTTATTATGGGCGCTGTCCCCTCAGGCCTAAGGGAGAGGCTTTTACCCCCCCTGTCGGTAAAAGTATACATTTCTTTTTCAACGATATCCGTGCTTTCACCCACTCCGGTAGTAAAAACTTCCGTAGCTTCGAGAATAGGTGTACGCATCTCCCCAAAACCGTAGAGAGCAAAAACATCCCTGGCAGCATCTTCAAGATTCCTCATCCGGACAGCTGTTCCCGGAAGTATGTCCGGCATTCCCCTGAGAGATCTATATTTTGGCTCTCCCATTATACTTTCGCAGCCTCAACATCCTGTTTCATTTTCATGCCGGCCTTAAAGGATACGACTTTTTTATCGGGAATAGATACCCCGTCCCCGGTTCTTGGATTTCTGCCCATTCTCCCGCGCCTCGTCTTCACTTTAAATATGCCGAAATTCCTGAGTTCCACTTTGTCGCCTCTCCTTAAACTTTCGACTATTATATCGAAGGTTCTTTGGACCACCTCTTTTACGTCTATCTGCTTAAATCCGGTGTCCTCGGAGATCTTCAGTATGATATCTTTTTTAGTCATTTTATTTTCCTCCTTTATTGTCTTTCATTCCACGCCCCCTGATCGCGGGCACCTGCGCTATATTAACCTGTAAAAACTTAAGTCATTATGTTATCACCAGTTACACTTTGTGTCAATATCTTCCCGCCTGCGAATGCGGCTTTACTTTGCCAGGAACTTGACATTTCCCGACCCCACTATGTCTTCAAGAGCGGCTAAAAGTTCATCCGTGGGGTTCACAAAAAGTTCCGGTTCAACGGAAACTCTTACCTTGCGTCCGGCTTCGGAAAAAAGATCTATGTGAACAGGAGATTTACCGCGATATTTCTGCAGGCAGAACCTTATTTTTTTCATCATGTTCTCTTCAAGCCCGGTCGTAGACAGCTTTACAAGAACACCTTTTGTATACTTTTCTTTGACCTTCTCCAAATGGATTATATCCTCCGCTATTATCTTGGGTTCTTCCTCTTTGCGATTGACCTTCCCGTAAATATAAACAAGGTTGTCTTCCTTTATCATATCCGGGAATTTCGCAAAAGTCCTCGGGAAAGCCAGGACTTCCACAAAGTTATTAAGGTCTTCCAAACTGAAAATTGCCATTTTCTCGCCTTTTTTACGGGTCACTGTTATCTTGGCCTTGTTAATTATCCCTCCGATAAGCACTTCTTTGCCGTCGGGCAAAGATACCATTTCGGGGATAGTACATGTGGAATATGATTTCAGCAATTTTTCAAATCTCGCGAGCGGGTGTTTAGTTATATAAAACCCCAGCATTTCCTTTTCATTGGCCAAAAGCTCATGTTCGGGCCATTCCGGGATATCGGGGATATCGTGAAAAGTGTCCCGGAAACCGTCATCAACCGCTCCTTCATCAAAAAAAGACAACTGCCCGGCTGCCTTGTCCTTGTTAGCGTTCTGGGCAACATCCATTACTTTCTCCAAAACGGACATCGCCTGACTTCTCTTTATTCCAGTAGAGTCAAAAGCCCCGCACTTTATCATACTCTCAAGCACCTTGCGGTTCACGGCCTTTGAGCCTGCTTTAACGGCAAAATCAAATATCGATTCGTATCTGCCCATGTCCTTTCTCGTAGCTATAATCGCGTCGGCCGACCCGCCTCCTACATTTTTGACCGCCGAAAGCCCGAACCTTATATCGGCTCCCACTACGGTGAAATCCCTGAAACTTTCGTTAACATCAGGCGGCAGTATATCTATTTTCATGCGGATGGACTCGTTTATGTAATTTGATATCTTGTCACTGTTATCCTTTTCACTTGTGAGAAGAGCTGTCATAAACTCTACGGGATAGTTGGCTTTAAGATACGCCGTCCTGTAGCTTATCATGGAATAAGCCGCCGAATGCGATTTGTTGAAACCATATCCCGCGAAATGGGATATAAAATCCCATACTTTAGCGGCTGTTACGTTATCTACCTTGTTCTTAAGCGCTCCCGATATGAATTTGGACCTTATGGAATCGAGTTTTTCGGGATCCTTTATTTTTTTGCCCATTATCTTCCTGACATTGTCTGCTTCGGCCATGCTGAACCCTCCCATGACAGAAACTACACGCATAACTTGTTCCTGAAAAACTATTATACCGTAGGTCTCTTCGAGAATAGACTCCAAAAGAGGATGGTCATACTTTACTTTTATCTCACCCTGTTTTCTCTTAATAAAGTCATCGAGCATCCCGCTACCCATAGGTCCGGGGCGATACAGAGCCAGTATCGCTATGAGATCCTCGAAACGCCCGGGCCTGAGCTTTCTCAAAAGATCCCGCATACCTCCCGACTCAAGCTGGAACACACCGGCCGTATCGGCCCTCGACAAAAGTTCGAAGGTGTCCTTGTCGTCAAGGGGAATGTTATCTATATCGATTTCTACATCACGGGTGCGTTTCACTATTTTTACGGTCTGGTCTATTACCGTAAGTGTTTTTAGACCCAGGAAATCCATTTTAAGCATCCCTATCTTTTCGAGGGAATTCATGGAATATCCCGTTGTAACCTGGTCATCGGCAGTCTTAAAAAGAGGTATCCGCTTGATAAGCGGCTTATCGGAGATAACCACTCCGGCGGCATGCGTGGAAGCATGCCGGTTAAGACCCTGCAGCCTTATCGATATATCGATAACCTGCCTCAGGACAGGATCGTCGTCATACTTCATCTTGAGTTCGGGCTCTACCTCCATGGCCTTTTCCAGGGTTATCCCCGCGTCTTGCGGAACAAGTTTGGCTATCTTGTCAACTTCCGCGTAAGGAACCCCCATTACCCTGCCGACATCCCGGAGAACGCCCTTGGCCATCATGGACCCGAAAGTAATTATCTGAGCCACATTGTTCTTTGAGTATTTCTCTATAACGTATTCAATAACCTCATTTCTTCTCTCGAAACAGAAATCTATATCGATATCCGGCATGGAAACCCTTTCCGGATTCAAAAATCTCTCAAAGATAAGCCCGTATTTTATGGGGTCAAGATCGGTTATTCCAAGAGCATAGCTTACTATACTTCCCGCAGCCGAACCTCTCCCCGGTCCTACTGGAATTTCCTTTGCCCGGGCGTAACGGATAAAATCCCACACTATCAGAAAATAACTGGTGTACCCGGACTTTTTTATAACCCGTATCTCGTGTTCAATACGTTTCTTTATTTCGGGAGTTAAAGATGCGTAACGCCTTTTTATCCCATCGTTAACAAGTTCCGCAAGAAAGGTATCGTTGTCTTTACCCTCAGGAGGAGTGAAAGCGGGAAGATGCAGTTCATTGAAATCCAACTCCACATTGCATTGTTCGGCTATCTTTACGGTATTCCTGAGAGCTTCCGGAACATCCCGGAATCTCTCAGCCATCTCTTCCGGAGACCTGAAATACATCTGATCTGACTGGAACCGCATCCTGTCGGTATCGTCCACATTTGTCTGTGTCTGAATGCACAAGAGTATATCATGGGCCTTAGCATCTTCCCTCGACAGATAATGCACGTCGCTGGTCGCCACAAGTTCTATCCCTGTAGCCGCTGAAAGCCTTATAAGGCCTTGATTGACTTTCTTCTGTTCCTGTATCTGATTGTCCTGAAGTTCAAAATAAAAATTCTCTTTTCCGAATATATCTGAATATTCCAGAGAGACTCTCTTGGCGTCTTCCCACTGATCACAGGAGAGAAAATGAGGTATCTCTCCTTTAAGACAGGCTGAAAGCGCTATAAGCCCTTTATTGCATCTGGCCAGGACTTCCTTATCAACACGCGGCTTATAGTAAAATCCTTCCAGATACCCAAGTGAAACTATCTCCATAAGGTTTCTGTATCCGGTGCTATTCTTGGCAAGAAGAACAAGATGATACCCCGCCCCTTTTATCCCATGGCTGGTCTTATTAAACCTGCTTTCCGGGGCAACGTATATCTCACAACCGATTATGGGTTTTATCCCGGCAGAGACCGCCTTTTCATAGAACTCAACGGCGCCGAACATGTTTCCGTGGTCAGTTATAGCGCATGCCGGCATACCATACTCTTTGGCAAGCGCCACCAGATCGTCCAGACGACAGGCGCCGTCAAGAAGACTGAACTGTGTGTGTACGTGAAGATGTACAAAATCAGATGATGATCTGGTTTTCATAGGTTATTACCGGAGGATATCCGATATCAGGATCTCACAATGTGATCTTATGGAACTTTATCTTTTCATACCCACGCGCTGGGCGGTCTGATATACCTTCCCTTCGGTCTGTATGGAAGGTGCGATTATCATATTAACCTGCTGCATCTCCCTGATATTCCTGGCTCCCAGGTTACCCATGCTGGTAGCTAAAGCTCCCACAAGGTTCTGCGTGCCATCGTCTAACCTTGCGGGGCCGTAAAGTATTTCTTCAAGCGTTCCTGAAGTCCCTACTTGTATCCGCGTGCCTCTTGGAAGCGAGGGATGAGGCATGGCCATTCCCCAATGATATCCTTTCCCGGGAGATTCCTGCGCTCTGGCAAAAGCGTTCCCCAGCATAACGGCATCTGCGCCCGCGGCAAAGGCCTTACATACATCTCCGCCCGTTGCCATTCCCCCGTCCGTTATTATCGGAATATAAGTGCCGCTTTTTTTGTAATAGAAATCCCTCGCGGCAGCGCAGTCACAGGTAGCCGTGATCTGGGGCACGCCGATACCCAGAACCCCCCGCGACGTACAGGCCGTTCCCGGGCCTATCCCCACAAAAAGCCCCCGGCATCCGGTTTCCATGAGAGATAAGGCGGCTTTATAATCCACGCAATTACCGAGAAGAACGGGTATTTTCATATCTTTACAGAATTTTGACAGATCAAGCGGTTTATACTCTGTGGATTCATGCCGCACGCTGATAACGGTGGATTGTATTATGAATATGTCACAGCCCGCGTCCCTTGCTATAGGTCCGAACTTACCCGCGACCTGAGGATTACAGCTTACTATGGCCGGAACCTTTGCTTTTTTTATCTCTTTTATCCGCCGCTCAATAAGATCCTTTTTCACAGGAACGGAATATACATCCTGTATGACTTTTGTCGATTCACGCATATCGCATTTTATTATCTTCTCCACGGCTTTTTCGGGATCTTCATAGCGTGTCGAGACCCCTTCAAGATGAAGTACCGCTACCCCCCCTAATTTACCCATGGCTATGGCAAAATTAACATCCACAACACCGTCCATGGACGAAGCCATTATAGGCGCCTGGAACTTTATTCCTCCTATTTCGCAGGAAGTATCCACATCATTCGGATTTATCGTAAGCTCTCCGGGCACAAGCGCCACTTCGTCAAACCCATAACTTCTTCTGGCTTTTCGGCCTATTCCTACCCACATTCCCATTAGACCCTCCGTTAATTTACCCTGCATACTCAGTTGCCGGGATAGAGATACTTTTGCTGGATATAATACTAAAGGGGATAGGGTTTGTCAACCCTGCGGAGAACCTTGAGGAGATAAGGCGTCTGCCCCTTTTCCCCCATAAGGTTCCTGTGTCTTGATATATTTACCTTTGGTATGCCAGCGCATACCGCCGATCACACCCTGAGCTATGTTAGTAAGATGGTCGCCTATTTTCTCCAAATTATCAACGATATCCATAAAAACAACTCCTGATATTACGTCGCAACGGCAGGAATTAAGCCGATCCACATGCGCCTTCTTTAGAGATTCCTGGTACTCGTTGATATTTTCTTCTCTGGCAAGAACGCTACGAGCCATTACTACGTCATTTTTATTGAGAGAGTCTTCCGCTTCTATGATCATGCTTGAAAGCTCATTCCACATAAGTTTAAGCTCTCTTATGGCATCATCCGAAAAAGGGAGCTTGTTCTCGACTTTTCTTTCCATAAGCTCAATGATATTTTCCGCATGGTCGCCTATTCTCTCTATGTCGTTGACGCTATGTATAATGACCGGGAGATGCTCCGATATCTCCTGGGAAAGATCCCTCTGTGAAAGGGTCACTATATACTGCGTTATTGCAGACTGAAGATTATCGACGGCCTTTTCAAAAACCTCTACGGGTTTTGACGCGGAAAGATCGTCCTCGAAAAACGCTTTCATTGCCGTAGATACCGAACGGCCCGCGATATTCAACATCCGTACCGCTTCTTTTCTGGCCTGTTCTACCGCTATAGGAGGAGTATCGAGAAGATGCTTGTCGAGGTATTGCGGCCCGACATCTATAACGCCTTTTTTCCTGGGAACCAGGAATATTACGGCCTTTTCAAGATATCCCACAAGCGGAAGAAAGATCAAAGCATTAACCGACTTGAAAAGCGTATTGGCTACCGCTATATAGAACATTACGTTGACCGATGATATCTCTCCCGGGAACATTGTTCGTATTGCCTTTATGAACAGACCGTTATAGACAAAGATCATAACACAAGCCACACCTATTACATTGAACATAGTATGCGCCATCGCCGCTCGTTTCGCGTCAAGATTGGACCCTATTGAAGCGAGTTGCGCGGTTATAGTGGTACCTATATCCCCCCCCAGCATAAGCGTTATCGCTGCGGGAAAACTTATAAGTCCGTTAAAGGCCATGACCTGAACAATAGCTATAGTGGCGCTGGAACTCTGTATTATAACGGCCACTATCATCCCAGCCAGTACCCCGAGTATGGGATTATCCCCGAAAGTAAGAAATATGTCTTTCACATGCTCGCTCTGTCTGAAAGGTTCAAAACCGTCCTTCATGAACCCGAGCCCCATAAAAAGCATTCCAAACCCCATAAGCACCTGGCCGAAAAACCTTGCTTTTTTGGTCTTGCCCAGAGTTTTCAGCCCGAAACCTATACCTACGGCCGGCAAAGCATAATGGGTTATATTGATCACGGAAACAAAAGAGACAAGCCAGGCGGTTACGGTAGTTCCTACATTAGCGCCGATTATAACGCTTATTGCCTGTTTAAGAGCAAGAAGCCCCGCGTTGACAAAACCCACTACCAAGACCGTAGTGGCGCTTGAAGACTGTATGAGGGAAGTAACGAAAATGCCGACTATAACTCCCATTATCGGCACCTTAGTGACCATGTTGAGTATGGCCCTCAGCCTGTCACCGGCCATATTTTTCAGGCCTTCAGACATTGTCTGCATGCCGAAAAAGAAAAGCCCCAGGCCTCCTATCACATTAAAAGCGAGATCTATAAAAATGACATCTACCTCTTGGATTGGGATTGCAACATCCGGAAGCTACTTTCCTCCCCCGGCACGCATAACTTATCACGTAGATTTTTCAGTGTCAAGATTTTTTGCTTCCAGGGACGGTTCTCAATCCAATCCTACACCTGTCCCGCAACTAAACCCACACCCGTCCCTCAATCAATCCCACACCTGTCCCGCATCCAAAGCTACACCTGTCCCGCATCCAAAGCTACATCTGTCCCTGATATTTTATACGACAGTCAGGTAACATTTCAGTTTTCTGCAGTAAATTCCTACACCGTCGTCACGAGGAGCCCTGTACCGTACGGTACAGGGCGACGAAGTGATCTCATAACTTATTGTATTTATTGAGATTGATAACATGAAAAAGCTACCTCCATCCACCGGGCTTATATTCATGATAGAATATATCCCAACATTTAACCGGGCTCATGTTCGTGTCGAACGTGTCCCAACAA
>JBAYES010000032.1:0-23922 GCA_041667545.1 Candidatus Omnitrophota bacterium
CATAACAAGCCCGCCGTAAACAGTCTTCTCCAAAAATATTTTCATATTATGGATTACTTCGTCGCCCTGCGGGCTCCTCGTAATGACGGCGTTGGAATTTACTGCGGATAACTGAAATGTTACTGAGGGGGTATGCCGGAGAAATGGCAAATGTGAAATATTAAGACTTGACCCCATGTATTGGCTTGACTGTGCATTTGCAGATGGTATAATGTAAGTAAATTAGTAGTAAAAAAAGGATGAAAAATGATGAAAAAACGCAGGTTTTCCCTTAAGTTTATTTCCTTGGCCTTGGTCCTATCTTTGTTATTCCAAACAAATCTTTACGGTGTGGATATGCCTCAGCAAAAGCTGGCTACGCCGTCGGTATTCCAGCTTGAGGCGCCCGACGGGACTTTTGCTTCCGCATGGCAGGGTATGCTGAAAGACGGCAATATGAGGTTGATACTTCTAAGTATTGCCAGTCATTTTCTTGATGATGAAGGTTCTCAGGATAAACTTGTGACAACGCTTGCGCAACTCTTCCATGAGACAGAAACGCGGAAGTTTCTTGACGCTTGTCCGGTAAATTTCGATCTTGACCGTGACGTTACCGGCGACCGGGAAAAAGTCGTCATAAGGTTCGGCATGGGCGACGCAAGGGGCCGGGCGGTAATAAAAAGAAAAAGGGATAACACAGGATCCGGACTCCGCTATACCATAGGTATAGCGCCGGATGAGACACAAGAAACAGGGGTACCCACAGACATAAAAGGAAAGGACGCTCCCGAGAGCGACCCGATAATAGGCGAGCATATACGCCGAGGCCGTCTTGTCGAGGTATATATAGATGAAGAAACTCAAAATTTAAAGGCGGCCCGTGTTAAGTGGATAAGGGGGTACGAGCCCGGGATGGTGTCTCCCGAGATCTATCGGGATGAGGAGATCGAGATCGCACAGATATTCTCGCCGGAAGAACTTGATAACCTTTATAAATGGATGATGGAGCACAGGGTAAGGGGATCTCCGGTAAAGTTCAGGGTGGTGCTTGGCGATGCCGCCATAGGCTGGAACGATGACATAGACAGGGCTAATATCGCTCATGCGGGAGTGAGGGACCATTCGATATACATCGGGTCCATACTGCTCAAGTATCTCATGCGCTCCGGCAACGATCGGCAAAGAAAAGATATACTTGACGATGACGAGTACCGTCACCTTAAGGGAGAGGGCCATGGCAGTGAAGAGGATTTGGCAAGGCGGATCGCCATTGTAAAAGACGAAGTGGCGGAGGATGCCGGTGTTAAGAGAGCCGTATCCGCGATGGTCGAAAGACGGCCGTATGCTCTTAAAGATATTCTTTTAGAGAATATAAGGGCGGGTAATGTTCATGGTGTTCTGGACCTTTTCCTGCTGTTGAACAATGTTTACCTCAGCTTTCCACAATATCCGGTAGAGGCCGGTTATCCTTTAAAAAAAGCGGTAGCCCTGCTTGATAGAAAAGAAAAGGGCGCTCTCGCGGTTATTTTGACAGGGCCTGAAGCCGAATCCTATGCGGATAATATTGTTATTGACGACATACTTATGATGATAGTGCCCTCGTTGAAGGAAACTCCCGAGGAAACTTCTACCGGGGTCTTGGATTGGGTAAATAAGATCAGAGAGAGGATAAGGAACTTCTGGGTAAAAAGACATGCCGCTAAACTTCAGGGAAGGTCGGTATGGCAGATATCGCCGGAGATATGGTATGAATCGGGAGGGCTTTCCAGAGTAATGCAGTACCATGGGGCCGGGATGAAAGATATACTTGAGGGTTCCGATGTCAGGTTCCGCCAGCTCGAGCCCCATTACATGTACGACCGCAAAGGAAATCCCCTGGATTATTCTAAAAAACCGTTCACAAATCCTTTTCCTGATATTAAACCTGAGGAAAACGGAAGTTTTACGGTTGATATGGATAAAGGCATAAGAGTGAAAGTGGAAGTAAGCCGGGGAGTGAACGATCTTGGTGTAGAGTCTTTTTTTGTGCGGGACAAAGGAACATATGACGAGGCAAATAACCAAATACACGGAGAAGGATATTATACCCACTCAATATACAACTATCGCGAGCCTGTGGGAGATGATAGGATGCATCTTCCGACATGGGAAGAGTTCTCCATGTTTTTCTCCAAAGCGTCTCTTGAGTGGGTAAAGATCAAAGAAGCCGAGGAAAGGAAAAAAATAGGGAAAGAGTGGAAGGCTCCTCTTCTTCATACGAATGACTCGCAAACAGCGCTTGTGGGAGTGTATAAAAAAATATGGCTGGATAAAGAGCTTAAGAAGAAAGAAGCGGATGAGAGCCACATCATCGACCCGGTGCTCATGGACGGAGTGGTATTTTTTACGACGCATACTTACTTTAACCGAAAGGTATACCCGGTGAGCTACGGCCAGGGTGTCAAAACAATGGAATATTTCGGAATATCCGGGGAATACGGGCAATACAGAGAGATATTCCGGTACGAAGGGATATATGATATGGCTTCAGGGGGGCTTCGCTCGGCCGATGGGCAGGGCTGTGTGTCTTGGGCGCACAGAGATGACATAGCCCATATGGATGAATGGATAAACGAGCCCGAAGATGCCAAGCTTGTTCGATATTACAGGGACATAATAGGTACGGAATTCGATCTCAGGGCCGTGGCTAATGCTGACAACCGTCGGCAGACAATGGAGTACTTCAGGCGATACTTTTATTCCGACGATATGAAAGGAAGATACGGGGAAGATTCTCTTGACGTTGACCACCCCACAGCCGACCAGGTATTCCTGACCAAAAAGGCCGCCAAAGCGGCTCTCTCCCTGATAGACCCGGCCACAGGAAAGCCGGTGGAGTATTATACAAGCGGCGAGAAGCCTGAAGATGGTAAAGTATTGAGGGATGATCAGCAGGTTTTTTCGTTTTCAGGGCGTTTTGTTCCTGAAAAAGGCGGCCGCGGGCAAAGTAATTTTGAAGGCGGGGAGTTCACGGGTGATAACGACCGGGGCGCTTTCTCTAACGAAAATATGGAATTTCTGGTTAAAAGGGGAGCTCAGGTGGTGATATACGGTAACGTTCAGCAGAATGATCCCAGGAGCGTGAACATGGCCAAATGGCTCATAGAACTTACACAGCGCTTAAAGAACGTGGAAGCTGAGCCGGGATATGAGAAAGGACAATTGATATTTTTACCATCTTTCACTCAGAAACAGCAGAGAGCTCTTCTTGCCGCCACGGATGTTCAGGTTCAGGATTCCGATCCCAAGTCGGAGGCCGCGGGTTTCACCGAATCCGATATATCGGCCTGCGGAGGTATACAGGTGGGGACACGGCGTTACGATAACGACGGCATCGGAGAGGGCCTTTTCCAACAGCAGGGCGTAGAAATGGACCTTGCCATTTTGGGCCACGGTAATATGCGGACTCCCGTAACACTTGATTCCGCCGGATATCGCGCGGTTTTCAGCGAACTTATGGATCTGTACGACGAAGATATCGATAATAATCGGCTTAAACATTATCAGGCTACCAGCGTAAGATTAAGCCAGATACTCGAGGCCAGACCGACCTCTGCGGTCTATTTACGGGAGTTCAGCCGCACGATAGAAAGAAAGGAAAGGATAACCCGCAAGAAAGAGGCGGCCAGGGAATTGAAAAGGAGAAGGATGAGAGTGGAAAGAAAAGGACTGCAGGAACAGATATTTACCCCGGATTTTGAGGACAAGCCGGGAGAATATACGGCTTTTCGAGCCGTACGGCATGTAATAGGAGGAGAGATCGCGAGGGCGGCCGAAATATTTCTCACGACGAGCGGTTTTCAGGGTTCAGGGAGCAGAAAACACGTCGCCGCCGCCGTTTTTAACGGGCTTATAAGCTACTCCGCATCCGAGAAACAGCATATACCTCTTTCCAGAGAGTTTTTACGCGGCATACTTACCGTTTCTACCGAACTCTTCGAAGATGAACAGGCGGCCAGGGATGTTCAGGTGATGGCGGGCCAGGCGCTCACCATACTGCGCTGGATAGAACAAGGCAGTGTTGATGGTGCCCCCCTTATGCGGCTTACTTCAGAACCGGATTTCATGGTTAGAAGTTCCAAGGGAGACAGTTTCATCGACGTGCGTACTCTTCCCGGAAAGGTGAGCGGCCCGCTAACGGCTGATGCCTCGCTTCCGGGGTCATTCAATTCCGAAAATATGCCGGGATTTTTCTGGAGGGGCGTAGAGATGATGAAGAAACTCGGAAAGAACATAATTCACGCTCTTGTGAGAAACTCCCCCAGGATGGCCGCCGCCGAAAAGACACTTGTAATGTACCTTATGGATCACGGGTTCCTGGCCGTTCCCGAAAACCTGCGTGAAGCCACAGTTTCGGGCCGGATGAGCACATTGCATGAAACTTTCTTCCTGCACGATATGATACCGGGGACCATGCATACAACGAGCACGGGCCCCGGGCATTACCAGGGCATGGATCTGGATATCAAACATGTTACAGAAGGCAGGGGTTTTCAGCTCAATGTCAAGTATGACGCCTCGGGCAAGATCGTGGCTTGCGTTGTGACAGAGCTCGACGCATCGGATCCCCGCAAGAACAAGGCTTTGGCTTTGCCGGGTTATGTGGATTACGTGATAAACCTGGGAGGGCTCCGTTTCAATGATCTGAGGGTCACCCTTTCTCTGGACAACGAGGGAGATAGGGACGTTTTAAGAAGTTTGAGGTCATTCATTCCGCAAGAGTTTGGGAATGACGCCGATGCAGCCGAATTCGGCAAGAACTTACGGGCGGAAATACAGCCGTATATAGGCTTTATAGACGGTTCAGGCAAGGCCCGTCTCCTGGCCGGTCCCGAGGCGCCCTCGACCCTTGTGCCAGGGTTTATGAGCATAAGCGCGGAGGATCTTAACGGTAAGTCCGGTCTTATAGAATTTTACGGCAATGAAAATCTTTCCTCCGAAGATATTGAAAGCCTTCTCAAGAATATTTCGGAAAAAGCAGTATTTGACGATGCCGACCCGGTATTTTCGGGAATGCTTACGGATGATGAGACTTTAATTCCGGGAAAGGATAAGGAATACGCGGTCCCGTCAATGGGTAAATCGAGGTTGATAGAGGAATATGTGAACGATAATGATATGTTCATAGCCGCCGTCTTCGGCGGAGACACCGAGGCGAACAGGCTGATAAGGATATCGATAGACTACATAAACAGGATAGGCAAAGAGAATGTGAGACCCTTTCTTGAGGCGTTGAACGGGGTTCCCGGCAGTTATATCGAACTTTTTAAGGAAAACTCGACATCCGAGGTAAGCGCTTCTGAATACATACCGGTTCTTGGTTTCCCAAAGAAAGAATTTCCCGAAGAACTTGAGCTCTCAGCGCGGACAAGGGCCAACACCGTTACCCTTCTTCCCGTGGATAAAACGGATACCTTCCGTAACGGAGGACGCATCAGGCGTCCGGGGGAGTTGATTGATCCGGGATGGAGAGATCTCGGCAATATGTGGCAGTCTCCCGAAAAGACCATAATATCGCCGGTAGGGCTAAACTTTGACAAAGCGGGCCTCATAAGAGGCCTCTTTATGGGACTGCGTCTTTCAAGGATAGCGGAGGATCCCTCTCTCGACGAAGACAGCGATTTTGTCAAGTTCACTTTGGCGCAATACAGGGATTTTTGTGTGGCCATGGGACAAGATGGGGAGCTTTTTGAAGACGAACGTTTTGACCTGCAGGCCGGTGACCTTATCACTATGGCCAGATGGGCCGACAAAAAAGACCCGGCCGAAGCCCAAAAAGACCTGGCCGAAGCCCTTAACAGGATAATAAGGCTTCTTCCCATATTGCCTCTCAACTTCGAGGAAATTCGACGCCTCTACGAGAAAGCCGGCGAGGCCCTGATAAGGGCATAATAGAGGCCACCCATTGACATAATTGTAAATGTATTGACTACGCTCTGCCCATGTTATACAATTAACCGCGGATTTGCGCGAAACGAGCATATTGGGGAGTGAATTTGTCCCGTGTTATCTCATCTCGGAGTGTCCGGGCTTGAGCTGCTTTTGTTTTAACGACTTGATTCCTTATTTGAGGGTGAGGCCCCGAGAAAAATGAAGGAAAAAATGAACGGAAAAAAATTAAAACTGGGGATCCCGAAAGGGAGCCTTCAGGAAACAACTGTGCGGCTTTTTGGAAAGGCCGGGTACAAAATAAGATGTTCGGAAAGGTCCTATTTCCCGCATATTGACGACGAGGATATCTCGGTAGTTCTCTTCCGGGCTCAGGAGATGTCCCGATATGTTGAGGATGGAATAATAGATTGCGGAATAACTGGAAACGATTGGATAGAAGAGAATGAGTCTAAGGTGGAAAGGGTAGCAGAGCTTGTTTATGCCAAAAGGAGCATGTGCCCTGTAAAGTGGGTGCTTGCTGTTCCGGAGAAATCTCCGGTAAAAAGCGTTAAGGATCTTTCCGGAAAAAAAATCGCTACGGAACTGGTAAAGGTTACTGAAAAATATCTGGCGTCACATGGGGTGAAAGCTGAAGTGGAATTCAGCTGGGGAGCTACAGAAGTTAAGCCCAGTATGGGGATAGACGCCATAGTAGAAGTTACGGAAACCGGGTCAAGCCTTAAGGCTAACGGACTTAGAATAGTGGAAGAGGTTACAAGCTCGACAACACAGTTCATAGTCAACGCCTGTTCCTGGAAGGACCCGATAAAAAGAGATATGATAGAAAGAATGGTGCTTCTTCTTAAAGGAGCTATACTCGCGGAAGGCAAGGTAGGGCTCAAGATGAACGCGAGAAAAGAAAATGTCGAAAAAATAATAGGTATTCTGCCGTCGATGAAGGCGCCTACAGTGGCGATGCTTTACGACAAGGAATGGGTAGATATAGATACGGTGATAGACGAGGAAGACGTTAAAAAGCTTATACCCGAGCTCAGGAAAGCGGGGGCGCAGGGGTTTATAGAGTACCCGCTAAATAAAGTTATAGAGTGACGGACGGTCAGGTCCGGCTGTCAAACAAGGAGAGATGGTAATATGCCGTGCGGTCGTAAAAGAAAAGTAAAAAAAGTAAAAAGACATAAAAGAAAAAAACGAATGAGAAGAGACAGGCACAAGAAAAAGATATGACGTTCCCTTTCCGGAGAATTGTTGTTTTCGCGGTATTTTTGTCTTTTTTATCAAGCGCGGGCTGGAACGGAGGAGTGTATGCCGCCTCAGAATTAAGGCCGTCCGTAAAAGAAAACAGGGACTTTCCGAAAAGCGCAGAGGCTCTTGCCCATTTTTTGATGGGCAGCTTATATGACAATGACGGTCAGGCGGAGAAGGCCTTTGACGAATATGGAAAGGCTCTTGCCATACAACAGGATAATCCCGAGATACAGGTCAAGTTCGGGTCAAGTCTGCTTTTTGCCGGGAAATTCAGCGAAGCGGAAGAAATTTTAAAAAGGACCGTAGAGATTGACCCCGGGAACACGGGGGCATATCTGCTGTTGGCGTTCATCTACACTAAGCGGAACGAATTCCAAGAGGCAAAAAAGTGTTATGAAAACGTTTTAAAGCATGACCCCGGAAGCATAAGGGCCATGACATTGCTGGCGGATTTGCTTGTCCGGGAGAATAAGCTGGAAGAGGCGGCCGGTATTTACGAGCACATAGTGGCCGCGGATAAAACTGAGACATTTGCTTATTTTAATCTGGGTATCCTCTACAGTAAACTTGGCTGGTTTGATCGGGCCAGGATCGCTCTAAACAAAGCCATAGAATTGGATGTCAACTACATAGACGCAAGACTGCTTCTTGGGTTTTTATTCGAAATGGAAGGAAACAATGCCGAGGCTATAGAGCTTTATGAAAGCGTCACGGCTATCGACTACGAGAACACAGATGCCCGAATACGGCGTTTTTTAATATACAAGAAAACAGGGTTCCTTGACAAAGCGATGGAAGAGAACCGGCGGATAATGGAAATAGAGCCGTTTTCACTGGAGCCCTACATGGAAAGCTACGGAATGTACGTAGCGGCGGAAAAATACGAGGAAGCGGAAGGGATACTTCATGAGGCCCTGGAAAAGGGGTTTTTAGCGGGGCCGGTTTATGCCGGTTTGGGGTTTACTGCGTCAAAACATGGCAATGCGGAGAAGGCGCTGGGTTACTACGAAAAAGCGCTGGAAGTAAGTCCGGATAATGATGTTTACAGATTCTACGTTGTTGTCGGCCTTGATTCTCTGGGAAAAAGAGAAGAGGCGACAATGGCTCTTGAAAAAGCGGTAAGTGAAGGAGCGAAACTGCCGGAAATATACAATTACCTGGGGTATATCTACGCTGAAGATGGAAGAGATCTTGATGCCGCGGAAGATCTAATAGGGAGAGCTCTTGCGGAAGACCCGGAAAACGGGGCTTATCTGGACAGTCTCGGATGGGTGTATTACAAGCGAGGAGAATTTGAAAAAGCGCTTCAAACCATAAAGAAAGCCGCGGAATATCTGCCCAGTGACCCGGCAGTAAGAGAACATCTCGGAGATATATACTATTCGATGTCGGAGATCAAAAAGGCGGTCGAAGAATGGAAAAGAGCTTTGAAAAACGGCGCTGAAAAAGAGGGTATTGAGAGAAAGATAGAAGACGCGAAAAAAGAGATAAAACAACAAAAAAGAAAAGGCAGGGCCGGAGCAAAATGAGTGAAGAGGTTGATCTATGCATGCTCGAAAAAAAGGCTGTTGAAATAAGAAAGGAAATACTGACCATGCTCTCGGAAGCCGGAAGCGGCCATCCCGGCGGGTCTTTGTCCCTGGTTGAGATATTGCTATGGCTGTATTACGGCGCGGCCAGGGTGGACCCTATGAGCCCCGATGAGAAAAACCGGGACTGGGTGATATTGTCCAAAGGGCATGGATGTCCGGCTCTTTACGCGGTTTTGGCGGATAAGGGATTCTTTCCCAAAGAAGAGCTGAGAACGCTCAGAAAACTGGGCAGCCGGCTGCAGGGACATCCTCAAAAGGGTTTGCCCGGGCTTGAAGTATCCAGCGGGTCTCTCGGGCAGGGGCTTTCTATTTCTGTGGGTATCGCCATAGGGAATAGGATGGACGGAATAGATTCGAGGGTGTACTGTATTATGGGAGATGGAGAGACCAATGAGGGGCAGGTATGGGAAGCCGCGATGACGGCGGCTCACTATAAACTCGAAAATATTTGTGCTATCATAGACTACAACAAGCTTCAGATAGACGGATTCACATGTGAAGTGAAAGAACCTGGCGAAATAAAAAAGAAATGGGAAGCTTTTGGATGGTGCGCGCATGAGGCGGACGGGCATGATCTCGGCGGATTAAAAAAGGTTTTCGAGGAAGCTGCAAGAGTAAAAGGCAGGCCGCAGATCGTTATAGCGCATACCATTAAAGGGAAGGGTGTATCTTTCATGGAGAACAAGGCGGAATGGCACGGTGTGGCGCCTAAAAAAGAACAATTGGAAATAGCTCTCGCCGAACTTACTGAGATCGGCAGCAGAATAAAATAACAACAGGGGGAAAGATATGGCTATCACCAAAAGAAAACTCATAATGTACCTGCAGGAGTACAAAACTATAATAATAGTCGTCTGCGTGGTAGTGATACTTCTTATACTTTCGGTGATAGGGCTGATGTCTTTGGAATCATTTTACCGTAAAATGACCCTGGCTACCATGCCGGTACAATTCATAATGGCGGGTATTCACGCGGGGATATTTGTTTTCATGTATCTTACCTTTATGCGGGGAGGATTCGCAAAACTCGATAAAGCCCCGATAAAAGGACGAGATGTCTCAATAACCTGGGATGATGTTGTCGGGATGGATGATGCTAAAATAGAGGCAAAAGAAGTTGTACAGCTCATACGGGACAGGGCGGACGTAAAAAAAATGGGGGGAAGCGTAATAAAAGGGCTTCTAATGCTCGGACCTCCGGGATGCGGAAAAACTTACATGGCAAAAGCCATAGCCACTGAAGCTGATATGCCTTTCATATCGATGTCGGGAAGCGAATTTGTGGAAGTTTTTGTCGGAGTAGGCGCATCAAGAGTGAGAAAGCTGTTTAAAAAGGCAAGGTTCCTGGCCTACGGGTATGGTGGATGTATAATCTTCATCGACGAAATAGACGCGATAGGAAGGTCTAGAACGTTCAGTTTCATGGGCGGGCAAGAGACCAACAGCACCTTGAACCAGGTCCTGGCCGAAATGGACGGGCTTAAGGGTAAAGACGATAATATCGTTGTAATAGGAGCGAGCAATGCGCATGAACAGCATCTGGACCAGGCATTATTAAGGCCCGGAAGATTCGATAGAAAACTTATGGTAACAGCGCCTTCACAGGATGACAGGGAAAAGCTTTTCAAATTCTACCTGAACAAAGTAAAAGTCGAGCCGGAACTCGATTTCGGACGGCTTGCAAGACGGGCCGTAGGCAAAACCCCGGCGGACATAGCCAACATAGTCAAGGAATCGGCTCTTATCGCTACGAGGCACAAAAAACCATTGATAGGGCTCAAGGAGATAAGCGAGGCTTTTGAAAGGGTGGACCTGGGTATAAAATACAGGCTTACGGTGACTCCTAAAGAAAAAGAAATGACGGCATACCATGAATCGGGACATCTTATAACCACATTTCTTAAGGCGCCGTCAAAAACAGTATTCAAGGCCAGCATTATTCCCAGAAGGGGTACTCTGGGTGTAGTCTGGTCCCCCGAAAGAGAGGAACTGCATTCCAAGAGCAGAGAACAGCTCATGTCCGAGATAATGATATGTCTCGGCGGATACGCGGCGGAGAAACTTAAGTTCGACACAACTTCAACCGGAGTAGGCGGAAGCGCTAATAGCGATTTTTCGCAGGCTACCAGGATCGCGCATGCCATGGTATGGATGTTCGGGATGGGGACTACCGGATACGTGGGGGATTTTACTTCTATTCCGAAAGAAGAACTTTCGGAGGACATAAAATTAGCGCTTAACAAGGACGCGAACGGGATAATCACATCGTGTGTAAAGTTGGTAGAGGAGTCTCTTAAGGAAAATATCGAAATACTCGACAGGTTCGCTCATGAACTGCTTAAAAGAGAAGAACTTGAATATGACGAGATAATAGCCATTTTCAAAGAATACGGAATAGAAGAATCGGCATAGTTCATGTATTTCACGGGAGAAGGCTGATTGAATGAATATGTTCAAGAAAATTTTTCTTGTTTCAGGGGCATCGGCATTGGCGGGAATAATACTTTTTTCCGCGGTTTCATGCGCGCCGTCATACCCCAAAGAGATCCTTCCCGAGGCCGTAAAAACGGTATGTAAAGACGAGTACGGGATGGAGGTGGATGTTGTAGTTGAAGGCGGGACTATGGGCATGTATCACTCCATGGAAGGGCTTCTTGATGAGAACATGGGGATAAGCAAGGATGCCTGGGACGTCATAAGCAATCTTATTCTTATCGCTTCAAGGGTTGTTTTAAGCACGGACGCGGATATAAATTTTTATTGCGTAATAACCCAGGACATAAGGATGCCCGAATTGCAGGTAGTCATAATAAAATATGTCAATGATGTTAAGCTCGGCATGTACCGGAATATATCCAGGAACGAAGCGTTCAAAAGAACGCTATTCAGCATAAACCTCACCCCGCAAGCCAGGAAAGAAAGGTCGGTGGAGAATATTTTCAGCAAGATAGGGGTAAGTGAAGAGGTTCGCGAAAAAGTGATGGATGAGTTTTTCAGGAGTACCCCCACAAGGATCAGCGACATAGGCTACTGGAGAGGGCAGTTCTATCTGAAAGACGTTACAATGCCGGAATTTTTAGCTTCCCAGATAGCTAACCGTATAAAAATAGATTTCAGGTCGGAAAAACCCTTTATGGAAGATTTTGTTTTCAGGTCGGCTGAAGGAAGTTTTGACACGGGAATAGACGACGGATATTTCCTTATTAACTTTAATATTGTCGAAGCCCCCCCAGCAACAAAAGAATTCAAGGCCATGAAAATACAGAAGCTTCTGGAAATAACAAGCGAAGTGGTTTACGGGTACAAGTTTGACGGTTTCAATTTTGTTATAATGAACGATCAGGCCGAGGATGTCCGGTTGAGAGTGGAGAAAAAAGATGTCTACGCGTATGATCCGAAAAAAACTCTTCCTCATGAGATAGTACAGGCTCCGCGGGGATATTTCGGCCTGTAAGAAGGTTTATAGGGTTCTGCAAAATAGCGATTTGTTCGGTCATTGCAATGACGTGAAATCGATATTTTGCGTAACTCTAAGGTTTTAGTGAAAGGAGAAAGGTTTATGGAAAGTTTAGAGGTGAAGAAGGGGTCGACCAGGGATGGTTTCGGGAAGGCTTTGCTGGAGCTTGGAGAGGAAAACAAAGATGTCGTTGTTCTGTCGGCGGATCTTACCGAATCGGTAAGAGCGCATTGGTTCCGCGATAAATATCCGGAAAGGTTCGTGAGCCACGGGGTAGCGGAACAAGATATGATGAGCGCGGCGGCGGGGCTGGCCCTTACCGGGAAAATACCTTTTGCCTGTACTTTCGGGGCTTTCGCGTCCGGAAGAGCATGGGACCAGTTGAGAATTTCAGTGGCATATATGAATCTTAATGTGAATATTGCCGGCAGTCATGGCGGGATATCTGTGGGGGAAGACGGGGCGACACACCAGGCCATTGAAGAAATCGCGCTTATGAGGATAATGCCGAATATGACGGTTGTTGTGCCAGCAGACGCCAGAGAGGCCTTTCTCGCGGCAAAGCAGGCGGTGGATATTCCCGGACCGGTTTATCTGAGGCTCGGAAGGGCCGATTCTCCCATACTCGGAGACGGAGCGGATTTCAAAATAGGGAAAGCCGACATAAAGAAAAAGGGTAAAGACCTTACCATCGTGGCCTGCGGACATTTGGTGCATACGGCTCTTGAAGCTTCCCGGAAACTTGAAGATAAAGGAATAAGCGCGGGGGTGATAAACCTGCATACTCCGAAACCCATCGATGGCAAGGCTCTAATAGCGGCCGCCAGGGAGACCGGAGCCGTTCTTACGGTGGAAGAGCACACGATATACGGGGGAATGGGAAGCGCCGTAGCGGAAGTGCTTGTTCAGGAATGTCCGGTGCCGATGCGAATAATGGGTATTGCTGATAAGTTCGGAGTAAGCGGATCTCCAAAACAGCTTTACGCGCATTTCTGTCTCACGGAAGATTGCGTGGTATTCGAAGCCGAAAAGCTGGTACAACGCAAAAAACGATAACGCCGTACAGGCAACAAGGGTTACGCATCATGGACATAATGGCGCCTGCCAAGATCAATCTCTATCTCGGGGTTTTCGGGAAAAGAAGAGACGGATACCACGAGATCGGAACACTTTTCGAAAGAATCTCTGTGTTCGACAGGATCCGTCTGAATATTGCCGAAGGCCCGGCCACGATAATCGTTAAAGGGGAATATGTTCCCACCGGTGAAGACAGTCTTTTGGAGAAGACCATTACGGGCTTCAACCTTGCTTCGGGTAACAGGCTTGATTTTAACGTGGAGTTAGAAAAAAACATTCCCGTTGCGGCGGGAATGGGCGGAGGGTCCAGTGATGCCGCGGCGCTTCTTTTGGGCCTGAATAGTATAACCGGAAACCCTCTTTGTGAAGACAAATTAGAAGAGATCGCCGGAACTTTGGGCGCGGATGTCCCTTTTTTTCTCAAAAATGCCAGTTTCGCGTTCGGTACGGGAAGAGGAGATGTGATCGAAAAAGCGCGAACATCACTAAAATTAGGGCATGTGATAGTAAATCCTCCGGTCAAAGTGGGAACGAAAAGCGTATATGACAAGATTTCCGGTTTCAACTTGACAATGGATGGGGCATGGGCTACAATGTTGGCCTTATTTTTGGAAAAAAGTGACCAGGCCAGTCTTCTGAAATATTTACGTAACGATTTACAACAAATAGTATTACGTGAATTTCCTATATTGGAAGAGGTTATTTCTTTTTTGCGAGAGGCGGGAGCGAAATGCGCGATGATGACCGGCAGCGGACCCACGGTTTTCGGGATATTTGACATGGGAAGACTGGAGGAGGCCGCGAAAAAAACAAAAGAGCGGTTCCCAAAAGAAGAAGGCTGGCGGGTGTATGACGCTGTCACGGTGTGACCTCGATATTCGAATGGGGCGGGGAAAGGAAAACTAAAAGGAGAGATGAGATGAAGATCACAGAAGTCAGATTGTTTCCTTCTGAAAGCCGGGACGGAAAGCTGAAGGCTTTTGCGACAATGACATTTGACGACTGGTTTGTAGTAAGGAACGTAAAGATAATACAGGGAACGAGCGGGCTTTTTGTGGCAATGCCGTCGAGAAAGACAATGGACGCCTGCGTGAAATGCGGGTTTAAGAACACAAGGGGGAGCAGATATTGCAACCAGTGCGGCAAAGAACAACCCCGAAAAGAGATCTCAAAGGAAGACGATAACGGCGAAAAACAGTCAGGGCATATGGATATTGCCCACCCCATAACCCCCGAGTGCAGACTATACATTCAGGACCAGGTGCTGCAGGCATACGAAAAGGAAATGAAAGGGCCCGGCCGGCAGAGAAAAGAAGTGGCGGAAAACCCCGGAATAAACCCGGTTCCGGAAGAAAAAATCGAGGCGGAGGCTTTCGTTGAACCGGTAAAAGAGACCGCAAGAGAAGAGTTGGTGCCGGACAAAGATAAGGACATAGAGCTTTAGTCAGTTGGCGGGTAGTGTAATGGTAGCACCGCAGCTTTTGGAGCTGCTTGTCAAGGTTCGAATCCTTGCCCGCCAGCCACAACAAAAAACAGTTTGCAGATGCAAACGATGAGCTTGATCCCGTACGAAGTACGGAGCCGAACAACAGGGAAGAAAAAATGAAAAACGTGACAGCCGTAATACTCGCGGCGGGAATGGGGAGCAGAATGAGGTCGGACGTGCCTAAGGTGCTTCACCGCATTGCTTCAAGGACCATGCTGGAGAGAATAATGTCGAACCTGAAACGCTCGGGGGTTGAAGATATACTTGCCGTTGTGGGGTATAAGGCGGAGCGGATAGAAAATCTTTTCAGGGAACAGTTGAGGTTTGTCCGCCAACCGGAACTTTTGGGGAGCGGGGACGCTCTCGCGCATGCGGTGGATTTTATGAACAGCCGCGAGAATTCGGTTCTTGTAACTTGCGGGGACACTCCGTTGATCTCCCCGGCTACATTTAGAAAAATTGTAAAGACACATTTCAGGGATAACGCGTCCTGCGTTCTTCTTACCGCCCGCGTTGACGACCCTTCGTCCTACGGAAGGATATTAAGGGATAAGAACGGGAACATCGCGAGAATAATAGAAGAAAAAGATCTTATAGGAGCGGAGAAAAAAATAAACGAGATAAATGTGGGTACATATTGTTTTCATAAGAGTGAGATCGTAAAATATATCCGGGAAATCGAAATGAACGAAAAGAAAAAAGAATTCTATCTTACCGATATAGTGGATATTCTCAGGAAAAAGGGAAAGAAAGTGATATCGGTAAGCTGCGGCAAAAAAGAAGAGCACATAGGGGTTAATTCCCGGAAAGAACTGGCAGAAGTTAATGCGCTTGTGTATCGGGAAAAAGCGGAAGAATTGATGTCCTCGGGCGTTACGATAGTTGATCCGGATACAGCCTACATAGATGATTCGGCTTCGATAGGGAGGGATACGATAATTTTCCCGAATACGGTAATCGAAAGCGGGGTCAGAGTGGGGAAAGGCTGCAGAATAGGGCCTTTCGCGCGTCTAAGGGAGGGCACCGTATTGCGCGATAATGTGGAAATAGGAAATTTTGTGGAAATATGCCGTTCTGAGATAGGGAAAAGCTCCAGGGTAAAGCATCACACTTATCTGGGGGACGCGGTGGTAGGAAAAGATGTCAATGTCGGCGCCGGGACCATAACGGCTAACTATGACGGAAAAGAAAAGAACAGAACGATCATAGGTGACGGGGTGTTCCTGGGCGTTGGGTCTATTCTTATAGCACCGATCAAAGTGGGTAGTGGTGCTGTTATAGGCGCGGGCAGCGTGGTAACCAGGAACAAGAACGTAGGGAAAGGGAAAGTTGTGGCAGGTGTTCCGGCAAAAGAAATCATAAAAAAAGGAAGAAGACATGAATGATCTTACGATTTTTTCAGGTAACGCCAATCCTGCTTTAACCGAGGAGATCTGCAGAAATCTCGGGATAGAACAAGGAGAATGTGAAGTGGGGAGGTTCAAGGACGGTGAAACCAAGGTTAAAATAGCTCTTAACGTAAGAGGAAAAGATGTTTTTGTTGTACAACCGACATGCTGTCCGGCCAATGAGAACATGATGGAGCTTCTTGTGATGATAGACGCGATAAAAAGAGCTTCCGCGAGAAGGATAACGGCAGTATTGCCTTATTTTGGCTATGCCAGGCAGGATAGGAAAGATCAGCCCAGGGTGCCTATAACCGCTAAATTAGTGGCAAACCTTCTTACGAGGGCCGGAGCGAACAGAATAATAACCATAGATCTGCACGCGGGACAGCTGCAGGGGTTTTTTGATATCCCGGTAGATCATCTTTACGCGGTGAGGGTTTTTTGCGAATATTTCAAGGAAAAAGGGGTCGACGATATAGCGGTAGTGTCTCCGGATGTGGGCGGCATAAAAATGGCCAGGGCTTACGCGAAAAGAATTGGAGCGTCCCTCGCTATAGTCGATAAAAGACGTATAGACGATGAAAGCGCTGAGGCTATGCATGTAATGGGCGAGGTAAAAGGAAAGAACGTCATATTGGTGGACGACATAGTGGCAACGGCCGGCAGCCTTGTAGAGGCTGTAACAGCGCTTAAGAAAAAAGGAGCTAAAGAAGTTTACGCGGCTATAACCCATCCGGTTCTTTGCGGTCCGGCAATGGAGAGGCTATCCTTGCCGGAACTCAAAGAACTTGTGGTAACGGATACTATCCCTATTCCAGAGGAAAAGCTGATAAGTAAAATAAAACAGCTTTCTGTAGCTTCGCTGCTTGGAGAAGCCATAAAAAGAATACACAAGGAAGAATCTATAAGCGTCTTGTTCGAATGACCGTAAAACATCGGAGATACGGAACAATAAAAAAGGAGAGGTGGAGAGAAAATGGCAAACATAAATCTTGAAGCGGTTTTACGCCGTGAAACAGGGAAAGGCGCCGCTAAACTCGCCCGGAGAGAACACATGGTCCCGGGAGTGGTATACAAGGGCGGAGAAACAGGGCTCATTGTTCAGGTGGGGCAAAAGGAACTTCTTAAGGCGATACATACAGAAGCCGGCATGAACGCTATAATAAACCTCAAAATCTCAAACGGGGAAACAGAGGATGAGAGAACAGTAATTGTTAAGGAAACACAGATAGATCCTCTTACGGATAAGGTAATACACGTGGATTTTCACGAGATCTCTCTGTCAGAGAAGATAACGGTAAATATTCCCATAGTGATCAAGGGAGAAGCGTTGGGAGTTACGGAAGACAGCGGGGTGTTCACGCAGGGTCTGTGGGAAATGGAGATAGAATGTTTGCCCACGGAAATACCGGAAAAGGTAGAGGTCAATGTGGAATCTCTTAGAATAGGCGACGTTATCCATGTAAAAGACCTCCCTTCTTTACCGGGGGTAACAGTACTCGAGGATGAAGACCATGTTGTGGCGTCGGTGCATGTTCCGGAGGCCGAGGAAACAGAAGAGGCGCCGGAGGAAGGCGAGGTAGAGCCGGAACTGATCAAGAAGGGTAAGGAAGAGTCCGAGGAAGAGGAGGAAGACGCCGAAAAGGAATAACGGGGAATGAAGATAATAGCGGGATTAGGGAACCCCGGCAAAGAATATAAGAATACGAGGCACAATGCCGGGTTCATGGTAATAAGAGAGATATCACAAAAACACGGGATATTGTTGAAAAAAAAAGCGTTTGGCGGGCTTTATGGATTCGGCAAGATCTTCGGCAAAGATGTGATATTGTTCGAACCTCAAACCTACATGAATCTGTCCGGAGAGGCGGTTAACGCCGTTTGCGCCCGTCATCTTGAAAAAAAAGAAGACCTTCTTGTAATAAACGACGATGCTGCTTTACCGCTCGGGACGATACGAATAAGGGGGAAAGGGTCAAGCGGGGGGCATAACGGGCTCGGATCGATAATCCAGTACATCGGAACGGATTTCGCGAGGCTCAGGGTGGGGGTAGGTAAAGGCGCTCCCCTCATCGACATGAAGGATCATGTTCTGTCGGATTTTCTTGCGGAAGAAAGTAAGGTGCTGGACGAGGTTATACAAAAAGCGGCGATATGCGCGGAAAAGTGGCTTTCTGAGGGTTTAAAACGGGCGATGGCAGGATACAACGACCGAAAAACATCCGGAGAGAAGCTTCCTGAGGCACTTTAATTGTCCTTGCGCGCGGATTTAATGTATGTTATCATCTAAAAACAATCAAAAGGAAACTATGGAAAACACTAGAAAATACTTAGGGCTCTTTATCATAGCGCCCGGGAAGATCGATTCGATTGACGAGGTTAAGGCGGCAATAGGCTCGGTCATAGGCGAAAATTCCGGACAGGTGGTCAGCGACAACCTGATCGGGAAAAAAAGCCTGGCATACCCCATCAAAAAACACAAAGAAGGGGTATATTACGATGTTATTTTTACGGCGGTACCCACGGATGTTCCTCGCATGATGAGGCAGTTCCGCATAAACACCGATATTCTGAGAACTCTGATAGATATCAAAGAATAAAGGGTATCCGGTTGTCCCAACCTGTTCAAGATAGAGGTGTTAGGGAGGTCAAATACAACAGGAGGCAGGGTTATGGCGGCAAGTTTGAATAAAGTGTTCCTCATGGGAAATCTTACCAGGGACCCGGAGCTAAGGTACATACCTAGCGGAACAGCGGTAGCCAATTTCTCACTGGCTATAAACAGGGCATACAAGGACGCGGCCGGGGAAAAGAAGGAAGAGGTTTCTTACGTAAGGGTAGAGGTGTGGGGAAAAATGGCGGAAGTGTGCGGAGAGTATCTTTCAAAAGGCCGGCCGGTACTGGTCGAAGGCAGGCTTAAATCACGTTCATGGGAAACTCCGGAAGGGCAAAAAAGGAACTCTTTGGATGTAGTAGCGACAAGCGTGCAGTTCATAGGGGCTAAAGGAGACAGGCCGCAATCCCCGGAAACAAGAAGCCCGGCGGGCAGTTCAGAAAGGAATTATGCCCCGGGAGTGGAATCTATAGATCTCGATGAATCAACGGACAAGGGAGACGAAGTCCCGTTCTGACAAAAAGCAAGAGGAGAGAACAGCAAATGGCGAAAAAAAGAGAAGAAAAACAACCGAGAAAAGTTTTCAAAAAGAAACCCTGCCGGCTTTGCAGAGGGAAAGTAACCTCAATAGATTACAGGGACGCGGATTATGTAAGTCATTTCATAACAGACAGGGGAAAGATAATTTCGTCCAGGCTTTCCGGGAATTGTTCTAAACATCAGCGAATGGTGGCGAACGCTGTAAAGAAAGCCCGGCTGGCGGCGGTTATACCCTTCGTGCGGATAACCGAAGGCCTGCAGAGAAAGAGAAGGAGAACGCAATGAAAGTTATCCTTATAAAGGACGTGGCGAATCTCGGGAAAATGGGGGATGAAGTAGACACAAAGGAAGGGTACGCGAGGAATTACCTGATACCGAGGAAAGAAGCGATAGAGGCTACTCCCGGCGCGCTTAAAGTGCTTGAACAGAAAAAAGGCCAGGCGGCGCGAAAGGCCAGAAAAGCAAAAGAAGAATGCGGACTTTTGGCCGAAAGAATAGCGGCATCGTCATGTACTATTCCCATGGAAGCCGGAGAGGAAGATAAGCTGTTCGGGGCAGTAACCGCGGAAATGATAGCAGACGCTCTTGGCGCCGAAGGAATAGAGATCGACAAGAGAAAAATAGAACTTGATGAACCCATAAAGGCCATAGGCTTGTACCATGTGGTAATAAAGCTGCATCCGGAAGTAAAGACCGAGGCCAAGGTATGGGTTATAAAGAAATAGTTTCTCGCCGGGAAATATAAAATGATCCCAAAAACGCTTATCGAGAAAATGCCTCCTCAAAATCTTGAAGCCGAGACGGCGGTTCTTGGCGCGATGCTTTTAGACAGAGATGCTATCGCGGTCGCGATGGACTATCTGGACGAAAGCGCTTTTTACACCGAAGGCAACCGGAAGATATACGGGGCAATACTTAAGCTTTACGATTCCGGAAGGGCGGTGGATATAGTCACCCTTATCGAGGAGCTTAAGAAAAAGAACATGCTGGATGAGGTCGGGGGTCCGGCTCGGGTAGCTGAGTTGGCCGGAAGCGTTCCTACTTCGGCAAATACCGAGCATTACGCGAAAATAGTTAAGGAAAAATCACTTCTAAGAAATCTTATCAATACCGCCACAAAAATAGCTTCAGAAAGTTACGATCCCTCAAGCGAAGTGGAAGAACTCCTGGATAGGGCGGAACGGCTTATATTCAATATCACCTCCGGACACCGAAGCGGAGACCGTGTCCACGAGATGAAGGATATCGTAAAAGAAAGCATAGAGACCATTGACAGGGTTTATCAGCGAAAAGAGAACGTTACCGGTATACCGACCGGGTTCCATGACATGGACATAAAAACCGCGGGATTACAAAAATCCGATCTGGTGGTGTTAGCCGGCCGTCCCTCAATGGGGAAAAGCGCTCTGGCTATCTCGATAATGGAACACGCGGCCGTGGTGGAAAAGGTGCCTTGCGCGTATTTCAGCCTTGAAATGTCAAAAGACCAGCTTGCGCAGAGAATGCTTTGTTCTATAGCGAGGGTAGATGCGCATAAAGTGAGAACAGGATTTTTTTCCCAGACAGATTGGCCCAAGCTGATAAAAGCCGCCGGAGAACTATCAGAATCTCCTATTTTCATTGATGATACACCGGGGATCTCGGCGCTGGAACTCAGGGCAAAAGCCAGAAGGCTTAAGTCCAAACATGACATACAGCTTGTTGTGATAGACTATCTGCAGCTTATGCGCGGAGCCTCAAAAAGTGAGAACAGACAGCAGGAAATATCGGAAATATCGCGTTCGATGAAGGCGCTCGCAAGAGAGCTTGATGTTCCGGTTATTGCCATAAGCCAGCTTTCAAGGGCGGTTGAGCAGAGATCGGACCACAGGCCGATGCTTTCCGATCTCAGAGAATCCGGAGCTATCGAACAGGATGCCGACATAGTAATGCTCATAATGAGAGAGGAATATTACACCCCTACCGACGAGAACAAGGGCATAGCGGAAGTGAACATAGCCAAACAGCGGCATGGGCCTATCGGCACGGTCAAACTGGCGTTCTTGCCGGAATATACCAGATTCAGCAACCTGTCACGGCATGAGGAGGAAGAAGGATTTTGATGAAAAATAAGCGCATAGCCCTTATTTTGGTAATATTTCTTGCCCTTTTTTGCGCCGGAAACCGCTTACAAGCGCAGGACCGGGCAGCGTCCGGACAAATAGTGCAGGAAATACAGGTTCAAGGAAATCAGGCAATAAGTACGGCAACCATAATGAACAGGCTTAAAATGAAACCCGGAGACGAAGTGCAGGAGGCTGCTCTAAATAATGAGATCAAGCGTCTTTATGCCACGGGATATTTCGCGGATGTTTTTGTGAGAATAGAGGATAGGCCGGAGGGGGCTATAGTTATTTTCACGGTGGTGGAAAAACCCGTTATAAGCCGTATAGAATTCAGGGGGAATTCCAAAATAAGGACTCAGCGTCTCGAGAAAAAAATAAGTGTTAAAGAGGGGGATATCCTGGATTTCAGTTCCGCGGCGGGGGATGTATCTGCCGTAAAGAATGCTTATATTGAGCAGGGTTACAGCGGTGTGGACGTAGATTATAAAGTGGAACAGGATCCCGTTACGGGGATGGCGGTACTTGTTTTTGTTGTCAGGGAGGGAGAAGCCCGAAAAATAAAAACAATAACTTTTGAAGGCAATGCCAACTTTCCGTCATCGGAACTTGAAAAATTCATGTCCACAAAAACAGCATGGTGGTGGATCAGGAAGGGGGCTTTTGACGAAGAGAAATTCCAGGCGGATATTTCCAGGATAAGGAATTTTTACAGGAGCAAGGGTTTTCTGGATGCCCGGGTAACAAGCCGGATAGATTATTCCGAAGACGGAAATGATATGTTCATAACGGTAACTATAGACGAGGGGAAGGGATACCTGCTGGGGGAGCTTTCGATAAAGGGTGAATTGGCGTTCCCGGAGGATGAGGTCTATTTCAGAACAAAAGTAAGGCCCGGAGACCCCTTTGATCTGGGCAAAATAAGAGAAGACGTTGAAAACGTGAGAACTTTGTATTATGACAGAGGATATATGAACGCGGAGATCGATATCGCCCAAAAATATAACGCTTCTACCGACAGGATGGATCTTACGTACAACATAGTTGCCCATGATGTGGTGTATGTAGGAATGGTTAATGTTATCGGAAATATCGGGACGAAAGATAAAGTAATAAGGCGGGAAATGAGGTTGTATCCCGGAGAGAGATATGACGGAGAAAAGCTGAAGAAAAGCAAGGAAAGGATATATAATCTCGGTTATTTCGAAGATGTTTATTTTGACACATCTCCGACAGCCCGGAAAGATGTCATGGATCTCAATGTAACAGTCAAGGAAACAAAGACCGGAGAGTTCTCTCTGGGCGGAGGATATAGCTCTGTAGACGCTTTTATAGGGTTCGTACAGCTTAGGCAGAGGAACTTTGACGTCATGAATTTCCCGACTTTCACCGGAAGCGGGCAGGACCTTACGGTAAGGGCGGAGCTGGGCAGCCACAGGACAAATTATTACATAGGATGGACCGATCCGTGGATATTTGATCTCCCCTATCTTTTCGGTTTTGACCTGTACAGGACAGAACAGGATTGTTCAGGGGACACGGGGTATGGGTATGATGAGATTCGTACGGGGGGGAGTTTAAGGCTGGGAAAAGAATTGACAGACAATCTTAATACAGGTCTGGTTTATAATCTGGAAGAAGTAAAAATATCCAACATAGCCGATGAAGCCACAGACGCGCTCAGAAGAGAAGTGGGAACAAATTTCATAAGCAGGATAACGTGGAGTTTGCAATATGACGTAAGAGACAATATGTTCTCTCCCACCAAAGGTTTTCTTACCGGAACGTCCCTTGAGAATGCCGGCGGATTTATAGGAGGAGACAAGGATTTCTACAAGTTTTACGGGTATTTGTACTATTACTACAGCATAATAGAGAATGTGGTTCTCGAGCTTAAAGGGTCAGGCGGTTTTGTTCAGGATTACGGCAAGTCCGATGAAGTGCCCATATACGAAAGATATTTTGCCGGCGGAGCGAGAACTATACGAGGCTACAAGGAAAGAGGAGTAGGGCCAAGGGACAGGGGAACGAATTCGGCTTTGGGCGGAGAGGCAATACTTATCGGTAACGCGGAAGTGTCGTTCCCGGTCTTTAAAAATCTTGTTAAGGGGGCGGTGTTTTTCGACATAGGTAATGTATGGGAAGAAGCCGACCTTAAAGCGCTAACGGGAGCGAAAGACGATGCCGGGTTCAAAGCGGGCGCGGGCATCGGAGTGAGGGTAAAAACTCCCATAGGCCCCGTAAAACTTGATTGGGGGTATCCCCTTTCCGACAATTACGATGATAAAAAAGAAGGACAGTTCTATTTCAGTGTGACACACGGTTTCTAACGAAAAAAGAGCAAAAAGATATTAACAAAAATTAGAGTTATGTGAAATATCGTTTTCGCGTCATTGCGAGGGAGCGAAGCGACCGAAGCAACCTTATAACTTATTATGTTTATTGAGATTGATTCGGCCATCTACTAAGTCTGCCGAAATCCTGAGCCATAGTCTTTATCACGAGACGAAG
>JBAYES010000033.1:0-23197 GCA_041667545.1 Candidatus Omnitrophota bacterium
CTTTTGATATAGCCGCGTCTTCTGCCGTCAAGCTTCCTGGCTTCCCCGGGGCCAAGTTTTCTCTCCTCCGTGATAATTTCGTATGCCTTATTCTCGAGCGCCGACATTTCACCTATAAGAAGGCCTCTTATATTATCGATCTTTTTAATATA
This sequence comes from Candidatus Omnitrophota bacterium, assembly GCA_041667545.1. GTDB lineage: Bacteria > Omnitrophota > Gorgyraeia > Tantalellales > Tantalellaceae > SLID01. The sequence goes on from JBAYES010000033.1 coordinate 153, forward strand.
AGCGTCCGTAACCTGTTTATTCGTGATCTCAGGATAAACAACCGGTTCATCCCTTTCCGCGGCTCTCTTCTCCGCTTCGGCTCTGACAAGAGTTTCGGCTTCAGCATCCCTCACGGCTCTCTCATGAATAAATTCTACTTCCCGGAGCCATCCTTCATACCTGGCCAATTTTTCCACAAGAACCTGCCTTTCCCGGGCTATATTCCGCATCAAAATGCGAGACTCTTCATCAAGATCTTTTATTCCATCTTCCGTGATATCATCAAATCCCCTCTTAGTGAACAGGGATTCTCTGTTCTCGTCACGATTCTTCATCTCTTTGATCTCCAACTTAAGAACATCCAAAACATTTTGCGTTTTAGGCAAGATTCTAAGATCTTTAACAGCGTTAAGCTTTTCAAAATTACCCTCGAATATCAAAACATCGGAAACCATTCTACCTGTTTCAACCATAAAACTTCTCCGCCGGGAAGTAACATCTTCCCCCGCGACTCCGGTCTTGAAGTCCTTTTCCTCTGCGGAGAGTACCCGCGCCGCAGAATGTATTCCTTTAAAATATTCCCCGGACCGGAAATTTCTGGGTATCTCTCTATTAATTACGTTGTTCTGCATTATAGCGCTCAGGCAAAGCCAATAAAGGTTCCCTTCGGCCATTTCCCGATCTTCACCGGAAACGGAGAAAAACTCTTTCGCTGTATCCGCAAGCCCGAGTTTGCCGCTGAGGTCGGAATATCTTTTAACATTATCCCCGGCGTATCCGGCTCCGCCGTATACATCAACCCGATTATCCGCGTTAATGAAGGTTACCCAATGAAAGTCAATATCCCTTATTATTTGTTCAAATTCATCCTCGGCGTGGAATATTTCGTGGAACAATCTTTCCGCCATTATCAGCATAACGGAATCTTTAATGTAGTTTGTCAGATCGTTTTTCTCATCCATTGTCAATTCAGCGGCCGGAACGTCCCCGCGAGATCCGATCAATGCGTTTACAAGAACATCGTCACGGCTATATAGCGTCTCTACGTAGTCAAAAAAGCTCTTGTTCAAAACTACCGCCGTGATCGTACCGCCGGCCCCGTCAGGGATTTCAACTCTGACGGAATTGTACGGGATGTGTTCTGAAACATACAGCTCTACCTTTCCCTCAAACGGAATATCCTGGCCCCATTTATCGCCTATTTCTTTCTTTGAGTTTATATCGTCTATCGCCCTGAAAACGTAATTCAGGGAATCATCCATAAGTTCGGGCGTAAAAGTTGTCCCTTCGGGAAGAGATCTAATGTCGAGTTTCTGCTGCGCAAGATCGATCGCGGCTAAAAGCCCTTCTTTCCGGGCTATCTGTTCCATTAAAGAATCAAGTTCCGCGCTCAGTATAGGCCGCGTACCGGTTTCGATAGTGTTCACTTTAACCGGGGCAAATCTTGTCGAACTGGCGGGAAAATACCGTTTGTACGCCCAAAATGCAATTACCCCCGCAGACAGAACCGTTAAAACTATCCCCGCATTAATCATTCCCGGGAATATCATCCCTGAACCGGGCAATAACCACTCACTTGCTCCTCTTATCAGGCCAAGCACTCCCTCTCCTCCAAACGCCGCTTCAGGCCAGATCATAAATACCGCAAATCCGGCCATACCCGGCCCGATAAACCTCCTGAAGGGATACGCAAGCTTACTGAGAAGGCCGCTTGTATCATCATGTCCATCCATGTGTATCTTCCCCGCAGCGGCATCTCCTTCCATATACAATTTTACGCGAGCGGATAGTTCTTTTTTCGCGCTCTCTTCATTATAGAAGTTTCTCTCGAGCAACGAATGTTTTTCCATATCGTATAGCTCTTCCCACATAAGATCTTCGTCTTCTTGTCCTTGTTCCGTTTTTTTCGCTATTCTTCTGGCTTTAAAAGCCAGGACATCGAGAGAGATACCGCGATACTTGCGGGCATTCATATTGTCAAGCATGCCGTATGCATACAAAATCACGGGCACATCTCCACGTCCTTCAAAATCCGACCCCCTAACCTTTTTTATTATCTTTGTCAACGACAAAAATTCCGGGCTTTTGGCGAACTTGCTTTCTGTAACCTCCCGTGTGAATTCTTCCGACCGTTTTTTGAGCCGGTCTATAAAAGCAAACTTTTTAGCATTCCTCCGCACTTCTTCTCTTTCCTCCGCCTTCGCGGGACCATCCCCTTCATCCCATAAAAGAGAGATAGTTTCTTTTATGAAAACGTTCTTTTCACCTTCAGCTAACTCTTCCCACACCGTTTCCGGAGTGATCATCTCCCTCTTTTCCCTCATTTCCCGTAACTCATTGTCAAATTTTGAATCCAAGGCCGTCAGGTACCCGTCTATCCCGGTTACATTCATCCACTCCATCTCAAGGTCCGGAATTCTCCAACTACGCACGGATCTGAATATAAAAATACCCGCGAAAACGGCCATCAGGCCGATAACTGCAATAAATGCCGCTTCCGGGTTTGCTTTTATGACTTCAACCAGCCAGGGCATCTTGTCCTGGGAATCCCAGAGCAAGACGTCAAAATATTTCGCGAAGATGTTGTTTCTGGCATCAAATCTCAATCCAAGAGCTACCACCAGAGACATGTAAACCATAAATCCATAATTCAATATCAACTGAATATTCAGCCGTACTCCTGAAAGATCTTCTTCCAATGTCCACGCTTCCCCCCTTCCCGAAGAAAGTTTTTCGGAAAAGAAAGAACTTACAAGCGGAGTTGAATATACGGTTTTCCAACCTTTTCGCGCCAATTCGCGGGCTTTGCGCTCATTTGCCACTTCCACTCTCAGCCGAGAGCGTATCTCGTCTTCCGGGTCGACAGATCGCGGGGTTCTCCACCAGTACCCTACTCGTCCGCCGTCTATAACTTCCTGCCATGCTATTTCGCAGCCCAGAATATAGATGGAATGATAGTAATCTATAAAGAAGTTGGCGGCGGCTGTCCTGACACGTATGCCTCTTACGGCGCGTTCTTCCTGTGTTCCCCCGGAATTCACGTACATTCTGGCCAGAAAAAGAAGAAAAGACCAGAAAAGAAAAGTCGAAAGCGCGGTAACACCCGCCCACATGGCAAACCCCATTACCGAAAAAATGGACCCGGGAACAAGAATCAGCGCAAGAACACCCATAACGCTGAGAGAAGCTCCAAGAAGATACTTATGGTGATACAAAAGCCCCGGAACATTATGGGTCAAAAACCGGATATCTCCGGTTCCCACCACTCTCTTGCGTAAAATAAGCTCCTCAATAACACCAAGAGACGTTATAAGATCCAGTTTTCCGCGCTCATCTACACCCTCAATACCGTGTTCCATAACATGGGCCGTTATAACCTTCAACTGCTGTTCGATGATATTCGTGATATCGACATCCAGTATGTTCCTGCGGTTATTTTCCACATTGATCTTCAGAGCGCTCATAAGCTCGTATAATAACGGATCTTTTTCGGACAACAAAAAATCTTGCGCCAAAAACGTGTCGCCGATATTTTGTTTAAATTCTTTAAGGGCCATTTTTCCGTACTCATCAAGTATCCTTTCAAGGCCGAGATAATCGTTCACCCCTTTGAATATTCCCCGCAAAGTGTAGTACCGGTGCAATATCATTGCCGCGAACACTATTCCCGGGCCTATCGCCCAGGCCCACCCCGTCGGCATGAAATTCAAAAATGTCGGGATAAAAATAGAAACCGCGCTCTTAAGAGCGACCAATGCGGCGCCAAACTGTGTATTTGCCTCAAACCAGACGGCCAAAGGCGCAAACGAACTTCCCATGATCTCCGCCCCGATCGTGTCCAGAGGAACAAAATAAAGAGACCAGAAAAGAAGCATTATTCTTGCCGCCTTAAAGATAAGAGGCAATAAAGCGCTTCCCAACGAAGGCACCAGAAAAACATATAGCCCCCATAAGCCCTTTCTCTCGTAAAGTTCCCACATGTTGCCGGGTTCGGTAACTTTCAACGGCCCGATAATGTATCCTTTTATCCATCTGGATATCTGTTTAGGCCGGTATTTAAAGCTCAGTTCCGCTTCGAACCCTGCCGGGTCTTCCGGAGTTAAACTGTAAAACGCGGCTATATTGAGCCCATGCCACCAGGCCACCATCCCCAGCATATAATCCTCGGCCACCTGCATTTCATCCCACGCGCCTAAAGCGAGAAGCTTGTTCTGATACTTGTTATGATAAAAAAGAATATCAACGGTTCCCCGGCATTCGTACATAGCCTTATCCCTGAAATGTTCCCCGGTAGCAAGTTTCTCTGTATCTATGGCTTCGATCTTACGTGTTAAATATAGAAGATCTTCTCTGTCAAAGCCTCTATTCTTGATCGCGGCCAGAAGTTTTCTCTTAAGCTCTTCCGCAGTAAATTGTTTGGTGTTCATGCCGGTAATTTCATTGAAGATCTCTCGCATTGCGGGATGATATTCTTTGAAAGGACGGTCTTTTGCCAATCTTTTTTTTGCGCTTTCATTGAGTTGTTCCCAGAATACCTCCGATCCTCTTTCAGTGCAGAAATATCCGGTAGTACCTCCCAGCGGCTTAAAGGTATCCTGGGACGCCATAAACCCGTCCCATCCTGCGGTATACCACCCGGCATATTCTCCGAACATATACGCCGCGTTCTGCCCCGGTTCCCATCTTTGAAAATCGCCCGCTTCACGCTTGATCCCCGAGCGCTGAAGGGCGCTATTGATCTTCGCAAGACGCCCCTGCCCGTTTTTGGGTTCGTTTATCTCCCTGAAATAACCGACTATAAGACGCTTAATGAACTCGTCCCTGCTGATCTCCCGATTGAAATACAAAGTAAGATTTTTGCCATAATCAGGCATAAGATACATAGTTAACCATACGTCGTAGATCTCTCTTGCCTCTTTGCTCTTGTAAGCGTCTTTTTCCCCGGTGCTATATCCCAAACTGGTATATTTTTCCCATAAGAAGCCTGGCATAAAATACCTCTCGTCTTGTTCCGCTAATTCAAAAAGCTTTGGAAGAGTATGTTTTGAAAACCACCTCATGTGCCGCTTGAGGATACTTCCCCTTTTAATATTGAACCGGGAACTAAGCTCTTTGTCCGCCGAAGTAAGACTTCTGTTGTATTTGTTCGTGATCCTGCCGATAAGTTTCTGGTACTTCGATATCTCGGTGTTCTTCCTCTCTCGCTCGTTTTCGGATCCCAAAACTTCATCTATCGCCTCTTCCAAATGGTCCTTTCTAAGTTCGTCTACGGCTGATATCCCCAGCATTGTCCCCAGAAGGAACTGCAACGGTTGATTAGGATTGGGAATATTTTCCGAATCGTAAATTATGCCTGAACTACCTACAGATAAATACAAGGCTCCAAGATTGGCTCCGGGCTTAGTATACGGCTGGGCGGGCTCCCCCATCCCCCTTTTGAGTATCCTGTCCACTAAACTCCTGTATTTCGCTTCGGGAACATTATCTTCCCTTACCGGCATTCCGGCAAAAACCACATCCGGCGGATATTCCCCGCTTTCGACTTTATCCACAACATGTTCAAAAAGATCAATATTCCAGTTCTCGGTAGCGAACAGGAGCTGCCGTTTTTTAAGAGGATACGTGGAAGAGATAAGGGCATCCATGAGGTTGTCCATGGTATGCACTTCGGCGCCGACAAGAACCGAGACGATCCAGGGGTCTTTCATCTGCAAAAAATCAAAGTACTTGACTACTTTGTAGGCGGTGGGGTCCTGCGCCAAAAACCTCCTTATTCCGTCGGCTGTTAAATTGACCTTTTCGGGAGTTTCCCATACCTGAAAAAGCTTAACGTCATCTTCAATGCCGTAATACGCTTTCATGGATTCGAAAGCGGCTCCGGACATGCGTTCAAACAGCTGTTTTTTGCTCAGAGAATTATAGACACTTTCCGTTACCTGGCTCAAAGTAACGCCGTTCTCGACCGCGTCGTATTCCACATCTGAACTCGGCTCCTGCCCCTTGCCCGCCACAAGTTCAAAATTCCGTATCTCCTCCTGGAACATATGTTTTCTCCAGTCGTCCCCATACGTTTTTTTCATTTTGTGGGCTTTTATTATCGCGCCGCGCTGATCAAAATTTCTGTCAAAATAATCCTCAAACGCGTTCTCAAATTTCTTGAGAGAAATAGCCCTTTCCTCTTCATTCGGGCCTTCATAAAGATGATCGTCTACGGCAATGGCTTTATACCGCCTCGACGCTATAGGCATCATGAAGAGCGTTATGGCCGAATTCACAAGCAATATCGTAAGAACGATCCCCGCAACGGCCGCTACCGGGCCTTGGAAAAGGTTGTAGCGTGACAAAAATACCAGCAGGAACAATGAAACGCCGGTAATAGATCCATGCTTAAAATAATCCCTCACACGAACCGTTTTCTGCCAGGGATAAAGCTTAGCCATCGTACCGAACTTGTAAAAGCCAAACTTGTTCAAAGTCAACCCTAAAGCAAAAAGTACCATTCCCCCAAAAAAGAACTGTCCGGCTGATATTCCCGCTAAAGATAAAACCTGGCCCAATAAGTCCTGCTCGCTGAAGATATACGCTATCCCAGCCGCGGCAGAGGTAATGTAAAGCGCCGCTATCTGCCATCCGCCTTTATGATAGGCCTTGGGGAGATAATTTCTCATCATAACAGCGGCAATTGTCACAGCCAATACACTTCCCAGCAAGATCAACTGCGTTACATTCAGTAGGGCAAGTATCTCAAAAACACCGAACCCTTTTTCAAAAAGCTCGTTGTATGACATTAAGCCCCGGCCGGACAAAACATTAAAAGATATGCGTAAAATGACGATCCCTACTATTTGCGCCACATAGGAGACCAGCCCGAACACAGCGAACCAGGTACTTATCCGGCCAAGCATTTTGACCTTGATCAATACGTCTTCCGCCATAGAAAGATCCCTTGAGTCGATCGGCCCTCTGGCCCGACCTCCCCACCTCAACGTTACCAGTTTATGCCTGACCTCGTTGAGTTTTTCTCGTACGGTAACGCCTTCTTTCTTCTGAGCTAAGGCCTGCTGTTTTTGTTTTGCGGCCGCGGCCAGTTCAACCGTAAAACGCCAGATATCAGTTGCTCTCAATTCTTTACGTCCTTTTACCGTGTAGATCATCCGAAAATTGTCCGACATGATCTTTTTCATGTCGAACACAGGGTATATAAGCATCTGTTTGCGGACACTTTCAACAACCGTTATTACAAAAACGAACAGCCCCGCCGCAAGAGAGATAATGCCGGGTATCAGTGAAAAGGTGACAGCCCCGATAACAAATCCGGAGAGAACGATCAAAACGGGGACCCCCGCCGCTTTTTTATATTCCGGCATCATATCAATTTTGCCCGTCTTCCCCAGATCATCTATCTCTTTCTGGATATCTTCTATTTCCTTGATCGCCTCTTCTATAATGATACTGAACATCTTCGTGCGTTCTTCTTTTCCGGCCGGTTCAAACACACCCAAAGTCGAAGCCCTGGTCCTCTTCCATCTGGTAAGAGGGCCGGCAAATTTCATAAAGTCCTCGTTCGCCTGTATTTCGAGGATTTTCGCCTTAAGTTCCTCAAGCTTTTCATACTGGTTATATCTGTAAATGTCGGGGTACCGGGCGGCGTTCAGATAAGCAATCACAACCCGGGAAATGTAAAAAGCCATAACGGCAAAAGCAGCGACACAACTGCTATGGATGCTGATATCCGCGATACCCCCTGATAAAACATACTGGACCGTACCGGCAAACAATGCGCCCGCTCCGTATTCCACGGATTTTCGCCAATTAATGCTCCAGACAAAAAGCCCAAGAGAAATATATGGAAGCAGATTCAACAACTCAGGAAAAGGCGAAAAACCGACCATCACCCCCAGTAATATGAGAGCCGCGCTTTTATAAACCGGCATGATGTTGTATCGCGGCGCCGGACGCTGATCAAAAGATTCCGTGGGCTCAGTTTTTCTTAAAGTCGCGAGGAATAGATCTTCATCCTCTTCCTGCGATCCTTTTCTCCGAAAATCAACATGCATCCTGTCGTACCAACCCCTCAGTTCTTTCGCGTAATTCTTTGATACCACATAAAGCCCCTGCAGATCTTCCCCTTCGGCCTCAGGAACAATGGTTTCAGGCGTAGCACTACCCGCCCTGTCATCCTTGACGGGTACGGGCTCAACGGCCCTTTTTCGGGAACGTATTTCCCGGAGCCTTTCGGGCAGACCCTTGATCTTTTCTGCCGTTTCCCGAGCGCGGCGTGATCTTTCTTCACGGAGCTCTCTCCACGCTCCCGCCATCTCGCCGAAAAACATACCAAGCTGTTTTAATAATCCATAACGCGGCCTCATCGCGCTTATGTCCATCCTGAAATCCAGGAACTTTTTGAATATAGTCGCAAAGAAAAGAAAAGCCCATAGCAGGGATATGCCGCCGAATAGCATTATGATGTGCTCCAGAGAAGGCGGTTCGGCCGATATTACCCAGCGGACCTCCATTTCTTTGACTTTTGACGGATCGAATTCGCCATCTTCAGAAACAGGTATTACGGTTACAGAATAACTTCCTCCGGGCCCCGTCATAACAACTTCTGATTCTACCCGCTCACCTTTCCCATCTATCAGCACGATACTAACTGGAATTCCTTCCTTGTTTACGGGTACGCTCAAAGTACCGTTTACTGTCAACTCTTTTCCCTTAAGGTCCAGCGGAGTTCCGGTTTCCGGGTCGATCCTTGTATCGTAGGACACACCTACTTGCATGATACCGGCCTTTTCTTTCAACCTGGCGCTCGGATGACGCAAAGGGGCGGGTTCGCGGAGTAAAGGAAAAACTTCCGCATCCAATGAACGCGCGCCTGTCACCCGATGATCCTCTTCAGCTTTAACCAGAAAATGGAGATTGCGGAATATAATATTTTTCCTTCCTCCGGAAAATAAAACCTTGACCTCTGTAACTTTACGGGCGTCAAATCCTTCATCATCTAAATATTTCGGATCTCCTGACCCCGGGGCGAACCGATGGAGATATATCGCGTCCCGATGGGGCATTTCTACTATAAGCCGCCTCTTTCTGCCTCTATTATCGACCGCTTGAATTATCAATTCGCCCCTGTAATTTCTCAAAGGCCTGGTGGGTAAAAGCAGCGTTTTACGGCTCAAATCATGTAAAGCCCCGGGGCCGAGCGGTATTTTCATTTCTCTGACATCACCTTCAGCCACCACATTCATTCCTTCCAGTTCTTCATCCGCCCGTAAAACAATACCAGGCTGCCCCTTAAACTCTTCAACAGGGATGTCTATTTTTTCCCTGCCGTTGGCCAGGATTTTTGATATCAGATCCAGCCCGTAATACGCGCATCTGGCAAAAACACTGCTGCGAAAGGCCCTTATCTCGTCTCCCGGCGCATCCATCTCCTGCCGGACAACTTCATCATGCGCCCTTATACTCTCCGCTATAAGCCGTTGAAAAAGATCAAGACTTTTCTCCGTAAAAGCCGGATCTCCCTCATATAGAGAAACCCCGAACATTTTTTCGCCGGCTTCATCAAGAAAAAACTTTATTTTCCCTTCTATATCCGTAGATCCGGGACGCGCTAACCTTTTCCCTCCCGTCTTTATGAAATCTATAAGTTTCTGCATATCCCCGTTAATGTTGTTCTGCAGCCCTTCCTTGATCTGAAGAGTAATGTCTCCAGTATCTTGTTTCAGAATAAAAGCTTTTTGTATTTGCTGTGAATATGACAGCATTAAAAGATCCATCATCTCCTGTTTAGCGCGCGCATATTCCTCCTTGTCCAGCATCATTTCGAGAATAGCGTAAAAACCCCATATCCTGGACTTTATAGTTTCCGGGCCTTCAACCTTATCGTGCTTTTTAGCGGCTTCAGCCGAAACGTAAAATACAATATCTCCTTCACTTTCCGCGCCAAAACCACTCTCCTCCGTATGCCTTCCGGCGCGCACGATTATCGGTTCGGAAAAATCAAATTTTCCTTCCGCTATCGGCAGAAAAATGGATTGTTCCTTGTCGGGAGTTTTGTAAACAACGATTATGCCGGAGTCAAAATAGAAGTATTCCGAAACAGTTCCTTCTTTTTCGGATCTTATAAGACGTTCTTCGCGGTCATATGTGTACACTTCTTTAAGATTGGCTTCGTTTACCGTTCCGGAATATATTTTCTGCTGTTGTTTTCGTAAAGGATATTCGTCCCAGTATGTAAAAACTTTTACTATTACTTTCCCTTCTACGCTTTTCGTTTCTCTTACAACTCTTGGCATTTTCATTGTCCCGCCATGTTCATCTTCGATTTCCACAACCTCGTTCAAGTAAACCGCGATCGTTTCTTCCTTTTCCCCTTCAGCCACAAATATCTCTCCGGATTCCACGGTTACATTTCTAACCTGCCGCTGTTCAAAAAACCGCCCTTTCTCTTTAGGAGAAACAAAAACGTCGCCAAGGCCGACAGCGCCTGAAGCGACTTCCGGCGATGCCGGTCCATGTCCGGTATATATTTCTCCTTTTTCGTTCTCGGCAAAATGATACTTTATCCGCATTGTTCCCGACGCCTTACCTTTCTCTATGGTTATCCCGTCCACTTCCCATAACACTTTGTCGGGAGCATTCGCATTTGAAACGAATATACTGTTTCCCTGTTCCCTGAATATCAGTTTGGGATCTAACGGGTCATCGTATCCAAACCGGCTGATGACACCGCCGGCATCTTTCATCGCGAACATTACCAGCTTCCCGTGCGAAACATATATGTTCCAATCAAAAAAGTACGTTTCTTTCCTCATAAGATCGTCTTTCTCGATGAATTCCGTACCGTCGATGTGAGGCCATCTGTATTCTGAAAATCTCAATTCTTCACCGGTAAAAATAGCTTTACCATCCCGAATGACCAGGTTTTCCGGGTTAAGTTCGGCGGCAATATACGCTGGAAACGCGGCGTATGCCTTAAACGCCACATCCGTCAGCGTCCCGTCGGGTTTCTCAATTTCACGTAAAGACTTTGGCGAACCGGGATGTAAATACCTCGTATATCTGTACATGCCGTCATCGCTGAAACCTACCGTGGAATACGGCTGGCCTTCTTTACCCGAAGGAACAACATGTCCTCCGGCCATAGCAAGGCCGATGCGGGAACCTGTTTCTACCTGTTTTGTTATTTCCGGCATCCATACCTGCTCTCCGGAAGGAGCGGTGTCCATCTTCTGGCCGGACGTAACATCGTACTCTATCCACAAATAACGCGCCTTACCGCTCACTTCTGCCGTCACATCGGGAGAAGCGACGTACATTTTCGCCGGCCTGTCGACATTATCGTAACCATAGATCGACAGTTGGCCGTTTTCATAAATGAACGCGGGTAAGCCGTTGGGCAGGGTCTCAACCCTCATCTTTCCTTCTTCCGAGAGTTTTCTCATCTCTTCCATATTTGAGGGAAGAGGAAGAACTTCGTCGTCCGGAGCTACCGGTTTAACTTCTATGGGTTCCTCAATGGGTTCTTCAACTTTTGCTGGTTCCGCAACTTCTGCGGGTTCCTCAACCTTTACGGGTTCATCAGCTTCTACAGGTTCCTCATCCAGCACAAGTTCTTCAAGCCGCGGTCTCAAAGCCTTAAGCATTCTGTCCAATCTTCGGGCATTTGCCGTCCGGTCATCTATACCGGGATTAAAATTCCAGAAATGTTTTGATATTCCTCCAAACTTTTTGACCAACTCAAGATAATCTTCTAACGTGTTAGCGTCCATATCCTCCGCGGTGCCGTGTTCCCCAAGCCCCCAGGGAACACCTTGATCGTTTAACCATTCAAAATTGTTTTTAAGTGTCTGCCAATCATCTCTGAACCTGTCTTCATAGTGATGGATGTCAAGATAATCGATCGTCCCTTCCTGAAAGAGCTTTACATAAGGCAAAAGTTCCTCGGGGTCGCTCTGAGTGTTCACACCGACTGTCACCAGGATATGCGGCGCGTGTTCCCGTACCGCCCTTGCGCAGGCGCGTATGAAATCGTCTACATCCTCCTGCTCGATACCGTAATCCATTACAAGATGTTCAGGTTCATTAATTATCTCGAGTGTCTGAAATGACGGACGATCCCCTAATCCCTTAAGAAATGGCGCCAAAAAGTCCTGTATGAACGCGTCCCGGTTTGCTTTCTGGAAAAGCGCCGCGCGCCCTCCCAATGTAACATTCTTCTCGTCACGTTCGGCGGGTTTGGCTATCCCGGTGCCGTCAATAAGATAATACTGCACGTCTATCGCTTGAAGATTTTTCGTTTTCCCCAGGAAAGCCCTTTTTTGCCCGGCAATATTAAGAAATTTCCTTACTTGCTCGATAAACCTTTCTACCCGGCCGGGAATAACACCGGCTTTATCATCCAACAATGGCCTTCCGTCCTCAACAAGGCCCGTTCTTATTGCCATAAGCCCGTTCTCCGCCATTTTGTCCATATCCCACTCAACACCCGCAATCCCGTTCCCTCCGCCACGTATCCATGGGTTAAAATAGAGGGTTCCATATGACCGGTTACCCTGCGGTCCTCGATAATTGCAGCCCGCCATTTTTTTCATTCTCAGTAGATCTTCCCTGTTCAAACGTTCCGCCCTCGGAGCCGGCAATTCTCTTACATCTGCCTCATCTCCCGCTCCGAACAGCAAACCCGGAAGCAACTGGTGGAATCCCATGGGAACAGCGCCGGTCGGCGCCGCTCTTGTGGATACCGGTTCTGCAACCTTCTTTTCGTCAGAAACCTGCTCTGCTTTTTTCCGGAACTTCTGCAGTTTTCGAGACTCTTCCAGGACCTTATCCCATCTGTGCCAGTTATCCGAAAACATCTTTTTGATGCTATATTCGCGCGCTTTTCCCTTTAACCCGGGGAAAAGACCCGCCTCGAGAGCTTCTTCAAATATCTCGGAGGGCATATGGAACATACTGTCAATAGAACGGGCTCCGTTATCATGATAAAACACATCTCTTTCTTCCACCGTCACTTCTTCACCATTCATTACACCCTTAACGGTGGCTTTAGTCACTCTTCCCATCTTGTCGAATTCGTCGAAATATTCCACCTGTTTGTGTTGTTTTTCCGACCCTACACCTGTTATTTTCTTAATGCTTGTCTTCCTGTCAGCGCTTTTCACAATGACCACTCCGGACCGGAAAAACTTACCTCCTTCCTCTATTAACCCGTGTTCGTGCCATTCTTCGTTCTCCGCGTCCCATGTAATATCAACAAAAGGGGTCTTAAAGTCTTCATCATACCTGACAAGCTTGCCGTCCCGGGGAATAACCCTTTCGCTCGCCAGAGCGTTTATCTGTCCCAGGGTCTCCCTGCTGCGGGTGAAAAGCTCAATAAGCTCCCTGAGTTCAGGCCCGGGCGGGTACCTTTCCATCCAGACCGAGACCGTAAGCATGTTATTGACCTGGCGTTCGACTTTACGGGTGAGAGCCTCAACATCTTTTACTTCGCTAAGTATTTGTTTTATAGGCCTCCCGGGATAAAGCCCTCCGACCACGGTTTTTATAAGCCCGAGATTAAAGGCAAGCCGGGCCTGTTCCGGTATTATGCGAAGATCCTGTTTCGCCAGCCGACCGGCGGTGCCGGTAGCCTGGGCGGGAGTGATCGAAAGCGCCATCTCCTCGTTGTAGATCCGTCTCGCTTCCAGAATCGCTTGCATTCTTTCGCGATCATATTTCTCTATTTCATCCAAGCTTCCCATAAGTTCCCTCTGCTCTTTCGCGCTTAGCTGCAAGTTTGCAAGCGCTTCCCGTGTCTTTGCAATGGGACCCTGCAAAGCGGAGCTGACATCAGGAGCCCCGCCCATCTCCGCCGCGCTTATATTGCTCCAGTCTCCAGCCGCGGCCCGTTCTATAGCCGCGCTCCAAGCGACTTTCGCCCTTTGAAACCCATATTTGGCAACCGTTTGCCGTATCTTCATCATGACCGGTTTACGCCTTTCCCAGAAGTCTTTTTCCGCGACGTACTCGGCGCGCCGGAGTTCCTCGGCGGCGGCAAGCCTCCTCCCCATGTTTTCCTGTTGGGCTTGCCGAAGAGCGGCATTCCAGTTCTTACGCGCCTGTTCTTCCGAGATCTTCCGCGCTCTTTCCTGTTCTTCGAGGGTATAAGCCAGATGCGCAATTTTCCTTGTGGGTTCTGCGGCCACTTTGGCCAGCAGGGTCATTTCATCTTCATCCAGATATTCACCCAGATAGCTGTTCTCTTTCTGAAACCTCAGTGCCACTACGGCAAGCGAACTACCCTCGTAGGAGCCCGGAGAGACAGGGTATCCAAGGATCTCAGAAACGGCTTTCGCGGAGCTTTTCAGCATACGCGCTTGCCTTGCTGTCGCGCCCCGGCGGCCGAAAGCTGAGGCCGGATCCCGTAACACCATTTTTATTCCTCCTACTCCCGGGGATTTGAGGGATCTCAGGTCAGGCATGAGATCTGCCGGAGGGCGCTCTACGCGAGCAAAAAGTCCCGCGTAATAAGCAGCCAGTATTGACGGGCTCATGGCATTATCGATCTGTACGCCGTTTCGAGGGGGTTTTAAAAAGTTAAGGACACTTTCGAAATGTTCATCTACCGCGGGCAATTGGTCTCCCTGAACGGCTATCATCGCGTATCCTTCAAGATAAAGGGCAAGGCCGAGAAAATGCAGGGTATGTTCAGGTTGATAAAAAAACCTGGCGCTGTCCTGCCCGTGCATGTGACCTTCAAAAGCGCTTTTAAGAAAAGAGAACTCCTCCTTCAGGTACACATTGGGATCGATTTTAGCCTCGTGTACCTGTTTAATGCGTTTAACAAAGTTCTTCATGTGAAGGGGCGCCCTTTCCGGCCTTGAGGCCTCCATCGATTCGAATATTGAGGCAAAAAGCCGAGCCCACTCGGCCTCTGTCAATACCTTGCTTACATCTTCATACCCCTCCAATCCGTCCATTACGGCAAGGAATTCCCTGACGCCTTCAGTAATGGAGTCAGGGTCCACCGGATAGATGGGGTATGGCAGGAAGTTCCCTTCTTCCCACTCACTCGTTTCCGCGTTATATGTCCGATGGAGGTACACGGTATCCGGGGGATATAACGTGCCGTTTTTTCTGTATTCATGTATATTGCGCTCAACCACCCGCAGGGTCCCGTCGGGCCTCGTCCACTTGAACGTGTCTTCCACCCACACGGGCTTTTCGTTTTCGGTAGAGCGGTATCCATGCTCCATAACCCAGCGGTTGGGGCTGTATTTCTTCGTATCGATTCGTGTGGCGTCGGACGAAATGGCAAGCCCTCCCGATTCCCAGTCGCCCTCATACGTTGTCACAACATAACCCCTGTCTTTCGCCGGATCCTTGTCCCGCGTCTCCCGCTCTATGGTCACAGTGCCCGCGACGTGGTCTTTTCGAAACGTTACGTTGCCGGGGCCTATGCTTCTGTTGTCGGAGTCGAGAGCATTGTAGACATAAAAGCAGGATGTTGAGAGAGCCGTCCCATGAGCGTCAAATCGATGGGCCACCTGACGATTATAAAAAATATCCCCGCCCGGGTTCACATGCTGCTGGAGAGGAAGAGAAACGCTCATAGTCCCGCGACGGGCGATCGTTACCCGTCCGGCTCTGAAATCCTGCGATTCCCGCCTTGTCATTACGGGGTTCCCGGTCACCTGTCCGGATCCGTCGAGGCCAAAACTTTCGGGATCGGCTGTAAGCAGGACTTTCCGGTCCGGGTCGCTCCGAGAAAAGACGGCCGCTTTCATTTCTCCGCCCTCTTCGTATCTCCTTAGATAGTAGGGGCCCGCGACATCCGTGTGTTGCTCAATGATATTCGTAAGAGCTTTATCGGCATGACCGTATCGCGCAAGATCAATTCCCGGGTTATCGATAATGCCCGGCCTTACGAAAGACACGCCGCGCCTGGTGCTGAAAACCACTCCCTTCCCGCCGGACGCCGTTACGGTATGGATATGCCAGGCATCATCCTCCGCGTGCTCATACCAGAACGCCTGTCCTTTCTCTATGACAATACCGGAAGCGCCGTCGGAGGCCACCTTCTCTACCTCGCTGGTCGAGCCGTCCGCCCCCGTTATAACGGCCCTGCCCTGCCACTCCGCGGGAGCTGACGGGCCGTAAAGCCTCACAATAACGTTTCTTTCAGCGTTGAGATAAGCCTGCTGCGAATAGGGGGCATCTCTTAGTTTTTCAAGATTATCCCTGGCTTTTTCGAGATCTTCCCTATCAAGGTCCGCGGCTATTTTTTCTATTTCTTCGGGCGTCCTATGCGAATGTACCTGGCCGGCAAGCTCCATAACTTCCCGCCGCAATTCTCTCAATCTTGACATTTCCGTAATTTCTTCCAACTGCTTCTGAATAGCAATATGGCCTTCTTCTATCCCGTCGGCATATTCTGAAATATCCCGGTCAAAAATATCGGATTCTGCCGGTACCGATCCGGACCCCATTACAACCGGCTTTTCTGCCTCTTGATCTACGGCTTGTTGATCTTGTGTTGGTATACCAAAAGTCGGCATTCCCAGATCCACCGCCCGTTCGGATAATATAGACTCTACAGCAGCCTCCGGCCCGGTAACGTCCGATAAGGCGGGACCGGTATCCGCGGTATCCGTAAGCAAAGGCCGTGCTCCCGTCATCTCCGGAAACAGTACTCCCGAAACGATCCCGTGGCCCGTGAGTTCGCTGACCGCGCCAAAAGCCGCTGTCGCGGCCATACACATCAAAAGGACCTTCGCGGCGGTACTCATTCCCGTAAATGCCCTTGTTATCTTGCCGGCGAGAACCTCTCTCTCTTCGGGCGTAAGGGCCCCCAGAATTGAAACATCGGCTTTGCCGAGAATATCGGCCAGTTCCTCTTTTACGGTTTCTATTTGTTCCTGCGTTCTTTCCCGGCTCTCCAGAAAAGAATTGAACTCGTCTTCCGTTATCTTTCCGTGTTCCCATTTGTACCTTTGCCATTCGATCTTGAAATCCAGAAGGGAGGCATCAACCAGTAAATCTTCCATCCTTGAAAGTACCGCGGCAAGCTCGTCAACGGTATTCTGCCCGATATTTTTCCCTTCAAGCACCGTCAACCGGAAATGATCTATGAGAAATCCGCGTTCTTTACCGGGTATCTTTCCCAAAGCAAATCCCAGTTCATCACGGATGTTTTTCTCATGGCGTTCAAATAATTTGTCTAAACCCTTGTCTATTTCCTGTTTTTCATTATCAGTTAAAGCCCTTCTTGTAACCTCTCCGTACAACTGTATGGCCCTTTCCCGAAGAAGGGGTATCCCGCCTTTAACAAGAGAATCGATCCCTGATATGTCTTTCAATATGGGGTTTCCGGAAAATTCGCCCTGAGCGGCGGAGACCATGGCGCGTTCTATTTCGCCGAAAATATACTCCATCCTCGCATGGGTCACGGCCTGATTTAAAACCTCGATCTTTGAGGCTATTCTACGTATCCTCCATCGGGTCAAAGGATCCAGCCATCTGAGGAACCAATGCCTTTGTTCGACTTTTTCTATCAATGCCGCTTCTATCTTTTCCAAACGTTCTATTTCATCGGCTATCGCTGTGGTATGATCCCTCACCGAACTCACTATGGAACCGTATATCTCCTCTGAATAAGAAAGGATGTTATTCGGATCCGACTCGAAAGTATTAAGCTCATCTTCTCTGCCCTTTAAATCACGTGAAACTTCCCTGTACTCTATCAGCTTATCTTTTACTTTTGGCCACTCCTCGGCGGGAAATAAAAGGCTTACCTCTTTTTCATCGTCTTCGGAAATTTCTTTCCCGCTTTCTATGGCGCCGGTAATCCTTTTCAGCAATGCTGCGGATCTCTTGTACTTTTCGTCTTCCGGATCCAGCTTCGGCCATTTCGCGGAAAGTTCTTCCCGTAATGTTTTCAGTCGCCGGTCCAGGTCTTCCCATCCCTCCGTTCTTCTCTCCCGGTTCTCTTCTATGCGTTTGGTCTTTTCTTCGACATACTTGTACCTGTCTTCGGCACTGCCCTTTTCCATCAGAGAAATCGTACCTATGGTTTTTTCAATACGGGGCTCGGATATTCTCATTATCGCGCTTTCCAGTTCTTTTTCCATCTCCCCGGTTTCTTGCTTTTCTTGTTCGGACAAGTCCATTCGGCTGACAGTATCAAGCATAAGTATCATCGTTTCCGCTTTTTTTCTGGATATTTCCGCCAGTCCTATCATCCGTTTCTTTATACCTTCTAAAGCCGGTTTATCCTCTTTTTCGATGGCTCTCTCCGCCTCTCCGGCAAGCTCTTCTATTTCATTAATACCTTCATTAAGCTCGTCAAGAGCATTCCTCAAATCATCTTTAGATTTCAGCTTTGTCAAGTCAGCCGGGCTCTCATCCGGCACGGCAGCTGCGAAACTAACAGCTTTCTCCTCGGGTTCGGCCGAACGCGATATCTTTTCGGCCGCTTTTATATCCTCAAGTATCTTCTCCGCCATGGACTCTATGGCGCGTGGTGAACGGGCAAGGTTAACTGTGGAAACCGCTATGCGAGATCGAGCATCGGCATCTTGAATGCCTTTTTTATCTATCGCTTCCTCTATAATGCTGTTCTTTTCATCAATCAGCTTTTTATTTGACCGTATTTTCTCAGCGGACGCCAAAAGCAGAGAGATGCCGCGTCCCTCGTATATGTCTATCCCGGCTTCATCGATCGCCTGTATCTTGGCGAACATATCCACCCTTCGGGCGCTTGTTTTACGTAATCTGGCTATATACGCGGGTACATCCGGGCCGTCATTTCCTATGAGAGCGTTTATTATGGAAGAATTGTTAAGTTTCTTTCTCTCCGCGGGAGACATCTTTTTAAGGTCCTCCCGAAGTTTCTCGGCGGCAAAAGCCACGCTTATCCTCTTATTCTTCCGAAGCTTTGCTATGACATCCCCGACCGCTTCATCGTTGAGGCCCACCCTTCTGAGCCTTGTCGTTATATCCTCCTTGAGCTTGGCGAAATCTTTCTGCAAACCTGACTCTCCCACAGCTTCCACCACCAACCCGATCTTTTCGTTATATTCGTCAGATCCTCTGCCGGTATCCGATGGGACTTCTAAAGGCGTATAAACAGGCCCTCCCGTACTGAAAAATTCCTCCTCTATCTCTTGCTCTTTTTCATGGGTTCTCGCTATACTTACCACACCGCTCCTTTTCTGTATGGTGAGATATTTGGTCTCGCCGCCCGCGACATACTTTACCGCCATTTTCGAACCTGTTCTTCTTGTTTCGATATTTTCGAGAAAGGCCTCAAAATCCGCTGAAGACAAGGCTGTACCGGCCCCTATGGCCTCTTCTCCTTGAGGATCGCTCATGATAGCGGCATTTCTGGCGTCGGCCCAGAGCCTTTTCCACGATATGCCGGACTGTTCGGCGCTTATAACCATATCAAAGAATCTTCGCGCCTGATCCGGGGAGGATTCGCCTATCAATTCAGGCAGGATATTTTCCGCGGGGGCCCGAAGATCAGACTTGTTGTGCTGAAAAAACAGCTGTACAGCCAGCTGGTATTTCCCGGAATCCAGTATCGCCTTGTAATCGCCTTTCTTGCCGGTAAGAACGGCCACATAAGGCCTTTCTTTCCCGCCGTCGAACTTGGGCATGATGACCATATATGAGAGTTTTTTCTGACGCATAAGTTCCGTGAGGCCCTGCGTATGGAACCCTCCAGTTATAAGAGCCGCCGTTCTCACTCCTTCCCTTTTCATCCTTGAGATGGTGTTGTTTATCATGACAATGTTCCTGGCCTCGGCGTCCTCATAGAACTCCATTGCGCTTTCGAGGCCTCCCGTCACAAGCCCGAGATCATATCCCCCTGAAATCGGCTTCGAATACTTCCGGCTCATTTCTCTCACAAAACCCGCCCATTCGGCGGCATTAATAAACCTCGTCCTTTCCTTGAAGTAATGGTACTCTTCGCTGGCCAGTTCCATTGAATAAAGCTGTTTAAGGTAAAACGCCATTTTGGAAACTTCAAAGATCTTTCTCTCGTCGCCGCCGCGATACAGCCTCTCCCTGAGCTTATCTTCAAAAGCGTTCATTTCACGCACAAGGCGGATCACGTCTATGGTTTCGTAAAGGGATATGTATCTGGTAAATTTTATAAGGTTGCCGTAAGGCGCGGGATCTTTGTTGTATTTTTCAGCCAGTTCAGAGAGATACTCGTGGAATGCTCCCTGCGATATCTTGTTCTGCTTGAATTCCAGCGATCTAATGACCAGTTCTTCAAGTTCCGCCTTATCGACCTCTTCGCTGAGTTCGCTGATAAGGCGCTTCCTTTCCCTGTTGGCGGACGCGAAATCTATGCTCTTTTCCAATTCCACGGAGGAAACAAGTTTCTCGAGCTCCCCGCCCCTCAAAGGCTTCTCCCCGTATATACCGGCAAGATCGCCAAGATAGGACCAATGGTCGGTGAAACTAATATTGCTTTCCCTGTGCAGAACGGCGTTCCTGTTAAGTTTGCTCAGCTCCGCGGAACTTATCTTTTCGTCAAGCTCACTCAGCTCTTTCAGGAAAAGATCAAGGTTGGCGATCTTTTCGGCGCGGTCCGACGCCACCTTCCTGAAACTTTCCAGGTTTTTCGCGTAAAGTTCGTCATCCTCTATGCCGTAAAGTGAAACTTCGGTTCCATCCCTTGTTACCGAGAAAAACTCCCCGGCGCTCATTAATCCTTCTTCCATGAGATGACGGGCGGCCCCGTCGCGTATTTCACGGTTGGGAAAGGTCTTGAGCACTGACGTATCGATATACCCCGATCCGCCTTCAAGAGCTATCATCCTGAGATCATAATCGGTCACCAGAGAATCAAGAAGCCCGGCGATAGATTCCTGCGCCGCGAGAGAAGCATGGGCATCCTGAATATGGATGACCGTTTCCTCACCGCCGTTTATCTCGATCTCCTGGGTTCCCGCGATATCGTTAGGTACCTTGAAATTCCGCATTAAGGGATGATCTTCGTATGAGGGTTGGGATGGTTTAACACTTGTCCAGATCGGCTGCCCGTCTTGCGTCCAGCCTATTTGTTCGTTCAAAAAGATAAGGCTTACCGCGAGACAAACCACCTTAATAAAAAGGGCGTTGCGTCTACGCCAGGTAGATATACCTTGCATTTCTTCGTTCAGGCCGGCATCAGTATGAGGAACTTTCCGAACCCGCGGCTGTCTATTGAAACCGCCGATAGCATTCCTCAGTTTACCCACAAAACGCGCAGGGTCCTTCATGAAAATACCGCCTCTTTTTTTACTCTATATTCGCTCCCCGTAACGTAAACAACATTTTTACCCGATAGTCACATAGAATGTGTTCTACGTCATATTATTGTGTCTTAAAACATAAAAAATACATTTATAAATTATAGAAAAAGTTTTCCAACACAAACTCTCTCAGTTTTCCCTCTCAGTTAATTATACCGTAAGTACAATAAAAAGTCAAATTTTAACTGAGAATCTTCGTAACATTTCAGTTATCCGCGGAAATGTAACGTCCCCACGCCCGTCGTTGCGAACCCGCCGAAGGCGGGTGAAGCCCTTCGTATCGTGATAAATGCCATGACTCAGGA
The DNA here is from genome assembly GCA_041667545.1 of Candidatus Omnitrophota bacterium. Taxonomy (GTDB): domain Bacteria; phylum Omnitrophota; class Gorgyraeia; order Tantalellales; family Tantalellaceae; genus SLID01. The sequence goes on from JBAYES010000033.1 coordinate 21,731, forward strand.
TTTCGGCAGACTTGGAATAGGGCCGAAGCAATCTCTCTTCGACGTCTTTGCGAACCCGCCGAAGGCGGGTGAAGCCCTTCGTATCGTGATAAATGCTATGGCTCAGGATTTCGGCAGACTTGGCATAGGGCCGAAGCAATCTTTTTCCGAAATATTTTCATATTATGAGATCACTTCGTCGCCCCCTTCGGGGGCTCCTCGTGACGACGGTGTAGGCTTTACTGCGGACGACTGAACTGTTACCCTCGTGACGACGGTGTAGGAATTTACCGCGGAGAACTGAGGTGATAACCTCGTGACGACGGTGTAGGAATTTACCGCGGACGACTGAACTGTTACTCTCGTGACGACGGTGTAGGCTTTACTGCGAACGACTGAACTGTTACTCTCGTGACGACGGTGTAGGAATTTACTGCGGAGAACTGAGGTGTTACCCTCGTGACGACGGTGTAGGATTCTACTGCAGATGACTGAGATGTTACGAATCTTCATTCTCATGAATGCAGGGTACCCGGCATCATTACCTCTTCCCTACGCGGCAACCAGGAAGCTGGCCTGAAGGCCATAATAGTAACTGACTTGATCGATATCTAATGGATAGGCTTTTGGAACAAAAAGTATAGACCTCACATTTTTAATATCGGTTTGAGGGCTTATTGTAAGGCGTTCGTTATCCATGGCGGCGGGATCGGACATACTAAAAGCTATCGCAAGCGCGGCATTGATCACGTTTAGCAGATCAAAAAAACCATGCCCTGAGGAAAGGTCGGGATGAATGGTGCCAAAAAAAGCGTTTTTCTCAGGGTCATTATCAGCCCGCAAATAAGTGAACACATCATCAAAGATAACGTCCTTTGCGCCCAGCATAATTATATCGGAATTTTTCACTTTCACCCCGCTGTTCCCGGCACTTTCTATCGCGTCCCTCAACTTTGTTTCAAGGTCCGCGGCTCCGTCACCCACTATGAATCTTATAGCTCCCAGCCCTTCTGTTGACGCGATACCTTCAAGCGCCCGTTTTAAAAGGGTCGCTCCCCCAAGCTTTTTATGTTCACCGGGCATACAGCTGATATCTATAGGGACCAATACCGCTTCCCCGGAAAGCATTTTTGCGCGGGAAAGTGGAACTATTCTATTAACAAGAGAGTAAACGTTCTTCCTTACAATATTTTCCTGTGTTTTAGAGGCGACAGAAACTATATCGATATCATTCCGCGTTTCGCTGTTTTTTTTGATAGTTTCGAGCAAAGAGATGCCGGCTCCCGGATTCCCGGAAACACGTCTTAAGATATCTTTTCCGATATCTTCGGGAAAGCGGGGCGCGTCATTCGCGATCTTTGACAGAACCGCCTCTGGTGTATCGGGGTTATCGGCAAGGTGCCCCAGAATTTCACAGGTCTCGTTATCATGCTTAAAAATTGATCCGGCATTCTCATATACCCGCTCAAGTATTGAAGGAACTTTACA
>JBAYES010000034.1:0-22727 GCA_041667545.1 Candidatus Omnitrophota bacterium
AATGAAGATCGATTCCTCCGTACAATGTACTCATGGGGCACCTCCTCTGTAGATAGTTAATAGTTTGGTGACTTTTACACTATCTAGTTTATCACATGGGGTGCCTCTTTAATGATTCTCAGGCTACTTTACTATAGGAGGCTTATGTCTAGTGAATATGTGCTGGAAGTATTGGATGTAGTGCGGAGAGTTGATGGGGTTAAAAGTTTCAGGCTGGCAAGGCCGGAAGGATTTTCTTTTAAACCCGGCCAGTGGATGTTTGTACATCTCGACATAAACGGAAAAGAAGAAAAAAAACCGCTTTCCTTTTCAAGTTCTCCCACCGAAACAGGGCATGTGGAGTTCACTAAACGGCTTACGGACAGTAATTTTTCCAAAACACTTGACGCGGTACAAAAAGGCGGCAGGATAAAAGTAAAAATGCCGTATGGCACGTTCACTTTTGACGGTGAACTCGAAAAAATAGCCCTTCTTTCAGGGGGTATAGGTATTACCCCGTTCAGAAGTATATGCGCCAACGCTTCCGATAAGCGTTTTGATGCCGACATAGTGCTTCTTTACGGGAACAGGACTCCGGAAAGCATAATATTCAAAGACGATCTTGACCGCATGATGGAGACCAATGATAGATTCAGGGCGGTGTACACCATAACGGGCCCCGATGTTCACAAAACGAACTGGAAAGGTTGTTCCGGGACGATCACCTCTGAAATGGTAAAACGCGAGATCCCCGATCACAAAGAGAGGGTTTTTTTCCTGTGCGGCCCGCCGGGAATGGTAGAATGCCTTATTTCAATGCTTAAAACCGAACTAAAGATCCCCGATAGCAAAATACGTAAAGAGAATTTCACCGGGTACGCGTAAAAGCCCGGCGGGTCGATATTTCTTGACAAGGCGGAGCCATTGTAATAGAATCTCATTGAGACCCTTCCCTTATATGATAAGTGGGCCACATCAGCCCGCTTATTTTTTTAGGGGGTGTAGTTGGTGTTTTTGGGGAGGAAAAGGAAATGACTAAAGGACTTAACGATTTTATAATCGCTGCGGCCGATAAGCGGGGATTTACGGTTCTGGAGGTATCTTTTAAGGGCAGGTCGGGTCTTTCAGTTGAGATAACACTGGATAAGCCGGACGGAGGAATAACCCTCGAAGAATGTTCTGAATTTAACCGGACGGTATCTTCATGGCTTGATAAGAGCGATGTTTCGGCAAAGGGGTTTACGGTGGACGTAGCTTCTCCGGGGCTCGACAGGGTGTTGAAAACCGACGCGGACCTGAGCTGGGCCGTGGGCAAGAGGGTTAAGATAAACGTTTCTCCGTCAGAAGACGGAAAGCATCTGTATGAGGGAGAGCTTAGATCGTTCAACGAAGGTAAAGCTGTCATATGTATTAGGGACGGAGAGGACGTTGCAGTTGACAAAAAGAACATAATGAAAGCACAGCTTTCGCCTGACGTATAGGGCCTGAAGGCGGAGCAAAAACATAAAACGGAGAGTTATCATGAACGGAGAATTGTTATCGGCGCTGGAAAGGATAGAGAGAGAAAAAGGGATAAGCAAAGACATACTTTTCGAGGCTATTGAAAGCGCCATAGTGAGCGCCGCCAGAAAAGTAATAGATGATCCTTCTATTTCAAAAGAAGACATAACCGTTACCATGAATAAGGAGACAGGAGCCATAACGGTATATGCCGAAGGCGAAGAGGTGGAAAATGAGCGGTTTGGGCGTATTGCCGCCCAAACAGCCAAGCAGGTGATAATACAGAAAATACGCGAAGCGGAAAGAGATGTGATATTCGGAAAGTATATTTCCAGGGTGGGATCTATAATAAGCGGCGCCGTTCACAGGTTTGAGAAGGGGAATGTGATAATAGAGCTCGATGACGCGGAGGCATTGCTTCCAAAAGCAGGTCAGATACCCGGGGAAAGGTTCCGGCAGGGAGAACAGATACGGGCATACATACTTGATGTGGCCAGATCCGGGTCGGGGCCTGAAATAGTCCTGTCACGTACGGACGAAGGTTTTGTTAAACGCCTTTTCTCACTTGAAGTTCCTGAGATATCCCAGGGGATAGTGGAAATAAGGGCTATAGCCAGAGAAGCCGGTGAAAGGACGAAAATAGCGGTGCATTCAAAAGACGAGAAAGTGGATCCGGTGGGATCGTGCGTGGGTATGCGAGGGTCGCGTGTAAGGGACATAGTGAAAGAGCTTCATGGAGAAAGAATAGATATAATAAGATGGTACGATGATATACGGGATCTTCTTCCTTCGGTGGTAAGTCCAGCCGAGGTGTCGAGAATGGTGATAGACAGGGAAAAGATGAGGATAACCATGACAGTTCCGCGGGATCAGCTGTCTTTGCTTATAGGTAAACGCGGCCGGAATATACGTCTTGCGTCTAAGCTTATGGGATGGGACCTTCAGGCCGAAGCTGAAAGAGAGAGGGTGGGAACCCCGGTCGACAAGATAGACGGGATAACTCCACGCGCCGCCAAAATATTAATAGACGCCGGTTACGGAGATATAGACAAGGTTATTGAAGCCGGTGTAGGGACTCTTACAGGGATAAAGGGAGTAGGGGAGAAAACAGCCGAGAAAATATTCAATTTATGCGAAAAAGCCCATGCCGAAGCTGTTGAAGAAATGGAAAGGATAAGAAAGGAGTTTTCAACTCGCCAGCAGGCAGATCCGGATACTGCCGTTCTGCCCGCCGAGCGACCCGAAGAAAATGGAAAAAATGCTTTGGAAGAAAATGTTACCGAACAAGCCCGGGGAGAAGATGCTCCCGAAGAAGTAACGGAAGGAAGCGGTCAGGAAGAAAAGACACGGGAAGAAGGCGTTTCGGAAGAAGAAGCGGACAAGGAAGATGTTTCGGAAGAAGTGACGGCAGATGAAGATAAAGTAGCGCCGGGAAAAACGGAAGAAAATGGGAATCAAACGGACGCCCCTGACTGAGCGTCCGAAAACAGGGAACAGTAAACAAAACAAAAGAGCGGGTATTTTATGTCTGTAACTGTGAAAAAGCTGTCAGAAGATCTGGGAGTAAGTTCCGATGTAATATTGGAACAGCTCAGGAAAATGTATGTCGATGTAGAAGACGAATCAAGTTCTATTGACGATAAAATAGTGGGACTTGTTAGAATAAAACTGGGCATTCCGGAAAAGGTGAAGAAAAAACCGGCAAAAAAGAAAAAAAAGCTGTCGGAAGCCAAACCCGATGAAAAAAAACTGCCCAAGAAAAAAGAAAAAGAAGAAGAAAAGACAGAAGATGTTCCCGCCCCGCCTGATATTACGGATGAAAAGCCCGAAACCAAAGTTAAAGCAAAGAAAAGATCCGGATTAACGGTTGTGGGTAAGGTAGAGGAATTGGCGGAAACGAAGAAACCGGAGGTTTCAGGTACTGAGACAAAAGATGCCGCAGGGTCCGATCTTTCCGTAGAGGAAAAAGAAAAAGAGACAAGCAAAAAAAAGAAGGCCGAAGTTCTTTCCGACCTTGAGGTTGTTGAAAAAGGAGAGAGAAAGAAGGTTTTTGTAAAAAAACCGCGCAAAGAAGAAAAACGTCCCATAATCGAAATAATAGAAAAAGAGACCGCGGAGGTAACAATCTTCCGGAAGAGGCCCGGGAAATCATATCGTGGTAAATCCCGCATGGTACAGGAAACTCGTTCTCAGGCGCCTCGAAAGACAGACCAGAAACTTAAAGTACAGCTCCCCGTGACCTTAAGGAATCTGGCCCAGAGAATGAACATGAAGCCTAGCGATCTTATAAAATACTTTGTAGGCAAGGGAGTTTTTGTCAACATGAATCAGGACCTGGACGAAGACATGGCAAGAGAGGTCATGTCTCATTTCGGGTATATACTGGAACTTCACGATACAATAGAATCTATAGAAAAAGATCTTCTAAGCGAGCCCCAGGAAGAATGTAAGGGAAAACTGGAGGCGCGCGCCCCCGTAGTCACTTTTATGGGGCATGTAGACCATGGTAAGACATCGCTTTTGGATTATATACGTAAAACAATGGTCACGCAGAGCGAAAAGGGCGGTATAACTCAGCACATCGGGGCTTACAAGGTGGATACGCCTAAAGGGTCGGTTACCTTTCTTGACACACCGGGCCATGCGGCATTTACCGCTATGAGAGCTCGGGGAGCTAACTCAACGGATGTTGTAGTGCTTGTTGTCGCGGCCGATGACGGAGTTATGCCTCAAACCAAGGAAGCTATAGACCATGCCAAAGCGGCAGAGGTGCCTATAGTTGTAGCTATCAACAAATGTGATCTTCCCGGGGCCAACCCCGACAAGGTGAGAAAAGGACTTCAGGCCGAAGGTCTTATGCCGGAAGCTTGGGGAGGAGATACCGTTATGGTAGAGGTTTCGGCCCATACGGGAGACGGTGTTGACGAACTTGTAGAAATGCTTTCTCTTGAGTCGGAAATGCTCGAACTTAAGGCGAATCCCGAAATAAGGGCCAGAGGGGTGGTCATAGAAAGCAAGAAGACCGGCGCTCAGGGTGTTGTCGCTACATTGCTTGTCCAGAACGGCACGTTAAAACCGGGCGACGTTGTTCTTTGCGGGGCGAGCTACGGCAGAATAAAAGCGATGATAAACGACAGGGGTGAAAAAATACACAAGGCGCTGCCATCTACGCCGGTGGGGGTTTTGGGCCTTACGGAAGTGCCTGAGGCCGGGGAAGAGTTTTTTGTGGTAAAAGATGAAAAAAAGGCAAAAACCCTGTCTCTTCTGAAAATAGACGAGAATAGAAAAAGGAAGATGTCGACGGGCCGCAGAGTGACACTTGACGATCTGCACGATAGAATAACGGAAGGGTCCATAAAGGATCTGAAACTGATATTGAAGGCTGATGTGCAGGGGTCGGTGGAGGCGCTTAAAAGTTCTCTGGAGGAGCTTTCCACAGAAGATGTTAAATTGAACATAGTTCACTCCACTGTTGGAAAAATAAACGAGTCCGATATCATGCTGGCGGTCGTCACCAATGCCATAATAATAGGGTTCCATGTAAAGGTAGACAGCGCGGCCGAGGAGCTGGCGAAACAGGAAGAAGTTGATATACGGCTTTACGATATAATTTATGAGGCCGTGGCGGATGTAAAGGCGGCCATGGAAGGACTTTTAGAACCCGAAGAGACCGAGGTTTTCCAGGGCATCGCCCAGGTGAGGCAGATCTTTGTGGCTACAAAGATAGGTAAAGTGGCGGGATGCGCCGTGACAAAAGGAACAATACACAGAAAGGACAGGCTCAGGGTCAAACGGGACCAGGAAGTGGTTTTCGAAGGGGAAGTAAACGCGCTTAAACGTTTCAAAGACGATGTTAAAGAGGTAAAAGAAGGGTTCGAATGCGGTATAACCGTTAAAAATTTTAATGATGTTCGTGCGGGCGATATCATTGAGGCCTACTCTATAGTCAAAGTGGCACGAAGACTGGAAAGCAGGAAATGACGAAAAAAGGTACGATATTGAGTGGAATGAGGCCCACTGGCAAGCTTCACCTGGGCCATCTGGTGGGAGCGATAAACAGCTGGAGCAGCCTTCAAAGGGAATATAACTGTTTCTTTATGGTGGCTGACTGGCACGCACTCATGAGCGAATACGAGAATCCTTCCGACATAAAGAACAACGGTATAGAAATAGTAAAGGACTGGATCTCGTCGGGAATAGATCCTGATGAGTGTGTTATATTTGTCCAGAGCATGGTGCCCGAACATCTGGAACTTGCTATGGTGTTCTCGCTTCTAACTCCGCTCGGTTGGCTTGAAAGATGCACCACATACAAAGAACAGCTCAGGGAACTTGAGGGTCGGATGCTGGCTACGTACGGTTTTTTAGGATACCCCGTCCTGCAGGCAGCGGACATAGCTTTGTATGCCGCTGATAAAGTGCCCGTAGGAGTGGATCAGCTTCCTCATCTTGAACTTACCAGGGAAATAATAAGAAGGTTCCATTCCCTCTACAAAAAAGATATCTTCCCGGAGCCCGAACCGGTACTTGCCGAGGTCCCGAAACTTGTGGGCCTTGATAACCGTAAGATGTCCAAAAGTTACGGTAATTTCATTTCGATATCGGATAACGCGGATGTCTTGCGGAAAAAAGTGTTCAGCATGTATACCGATCCCAATCGCGTAAGGCCGGATATTCCAGGAAACGTAGAGGGCAACCCTGTTTTCGTTTATCACGACATATTCAATTCGAACAAGGAAGAAGTGGAAGAACTTAAAGGCCGGTATCGCAAAGGCAAAGTAGGCGACGTAGAGGTAAAACAAAAACTTTTTTCAGCGATCAATGAACGTCTTGAGCCCATAAGGCAAAAAAGAGAAAGTTTTTCCGATGAAGATGCGCGGGATGTGCTGAAAAAGGGATGCGGAAAAGCCCGCGAGGCCGCCGCGAAGACCATGGCCAAAGTTAAGGAATGTCTTCATCAGATGTCATAATTAGAGACGTCTTACGTTCCGCGGAATGTTAAGCCGGATATAAGAGGCGAAAAATGACTTATAAGATCAAATTGGACTTTTTTGAAGGACCTCTGGATCTCCTGCTTTTCTTGATAAAAAGGGATAAGATAGATATATATGACATTCCCATCTCCGATATAACCAGGCAGTATATAGAATATCTGGAACTGATGAAACTGCTTGATCTGGAAGTGGCCGGGGAGTTTCTTGTTATGGCTGCTACTCTGATACATATAAAAAGCAAGATGCTGCTTCCCGAGGATCCCGAAGAAGAGAACGCGGAAGACGAACCTGACCCTCGTGAAGACCTTGTGAGGAAACTTCTCGAGTACAAGAAATTCAAGGATGCCGCCGAAAAGCTCCACTCTATGCATGAAAAGAACAGGGAAATGTTCTTCAGAGAGGGAGACGGCGGGAAGGCCCTTGTAATGTCCGATGACGGGGAAAATTGTTTTGAGGCGAGTCTTTTCGATCTTATAAGCGCTTTCCGTAAGGTGCTGAACAATTTTTCCAAAGAAACCTTTCATAAAGTAATAAAGAACCAGTTCACAGTAAGCGATAAGATACATGAGATATACCATTTGCTTGCCGGGAACAGCAGGGTGCTTTTTTCCGATCTTTTCCGGAAAGCATCGAGTAAGGATGAGGTTATAGCTGTATTCCTGGCAATTTTGGAACTTATGAAAATAAGGGAAATATTAGCGGTGCAGACGGATTTTTTCGGGGAAATAGAAATAATAAGAAATCCGGATGTCGCCAGGGATGCCGTATAAAATAAAAACCGGGATATGATAGCAGCGGGAGATAAGGGAAACATGCAAAAAATCAAAAGAATAGTAGAGGCGCTTCTTGTTATTTCCGAGGCGGGGCTTACAAAACAGCAGCTTTACGGAGCCATTGAGGAATTCCCTCCCAAAGATATAGACGAAGCTCTGAAAAGCCTGAGAGAAGAATATGACCGGCCTGAAAGGTCTTTCACCATAGCGGAGATAGCCGGAAGGTACAGGATGGTCAGCAAACCCGAGTATCTGCCGTGGATAAATAATCTTTATCGCAAGGATGTTGACAGGCTTACGGGGCCGTCCCTGGAAACTCTTGCCATAATCGCCTACAAACAGCCGGCCACAAGAGCCGAGGTGGAGTTTGTGAGAGGGGTGAATGTCGGGGGTGTGATAAAAACTCTAATAGAAAAGGATCTTATAGTCATAAAGGGACGCAAGGACGTACCGGGCAGGCCTCTTATGTATTCCACTACACAGAAATTTCTCGAAGTGTTCGGACTGAACTCGCTTGAAGATCTTCCTCTTTTAAGGGATTTTACCGAGGAAGACCTCGAATATGACAAAAGACGGCTTGTAACCGAAAACACCGGGTTTTCGGAAAACACCGGACCGGATAGCGGGAACGGTATCCTGGAAACCACCGGAGGGGAAAGCGATGGCAACGAGGAAGATAAAAGATCTTAGGAAAGAAATAGACAAGATAGATTCCAATATAGTCCGGCTGATAGATCTAAGGGGCAGGATAACTTCCCGCATAGGTGAAATAAAGAATAAAAAATCCCAGCCTGTGTACAGGCCTGACAGAGAGAGTCAGGTCTATTCCAGAGTGATCAGGGAAAGTAAAGGGCCGATAAAGAAAGACTGCATAAAGGCCGTTTACCGTGAAATAATGTCTGGATGTTTGTCCCTGGAAAGACCTGTAAAAGTGGCTTATCTGGGGCCGCAGTTGACTTTTACGCATCAGGCGGCTTTAAAAAAATTCGGCGCGAGCCTGGATTATGTGCCCTGCGACAGTATATCCGGAGTGTTTGATGAGGTGGAAAAAGAAAAAGCCGATTACGGAGTAGTTCCGATAGAGAATTCCACGGAGGGGGCGGTAAATCATACCCTGGATATGTTCGTTGACTCCCCGCTCATAATATGCTCGGAGGTGTATTTGGATATTCGCCAGGACCTTCTCGCTTCATCGCGTGACCTGGGAAAGATAAAAAAAATATATTCTCATCCTAATGTTTTCGGGCAATGCAGGCTTTGGCTTGAAAAAAACCTCCCCACGGTTAAGCTGCAGGAGGTGGCGTCTACGGCCAAAGCCGCGGAGGAGGCCTCCAAGCGGCCTTTTTCGGCGTGCATAGCCAGCGAGCTGGCCGCGGAAAGATACGGTCTTAAGATAGTGTCAAAGTCTATTCAGGATTCTTCCGTGAACATAACAAGATTTCTGGTAATATCGAACCATCCCAGCGGAGTTTCCGGGAATGACAAAACGTCCATTCTTTTTTCTGTACAGGATACCCCGGGAATCCTGCATCAGATGCTGGGGGAGTTCAGGAGCCGAGGTATAAACCTTACGAAAATAGAATCGCGCCCGTCAAAAAAAGGTCTTTGGAAATATTATTTTTTCGTTGATATGGAAGGGCACAGTACTACGCCTAAGGTAAAAGCGGCGCTGAAAGAAATTGGAAAAACAGCGAGTTTTGTTAAAATACTGGGGTCTTATCCCTCGGCTTTGTGAAAGTGTATGTTGAAATGAAATTAGAGTTTCGCAAAATAGACTTTTATATCGTCGTTGCGAGGAACGAACGAAGTGAGTGACGAAGCCCTTAGTCTCGTGGGAACATATGAGGCTCAGGATTTCGGCAGACTTAGTAGATGGCCGAAGCAATCTCAATAAATACAATAAGCTATAAGGATGCTTCGGTCCCCTGTACCGTACGGTACAGGGTCCCTCGCAATGACGTGAAATCACTATTTCGCAGAACTCTATGAAATGAAATGTAATAGGGGGAGGAATGGAGTTCCCGTTCAAAAAGTCGTTGGCCAGAATAATACCGTATCAACCCGGAAAACCCATAGACGAAGTTAAAAGAGAGCTCGCTCTTGAAAGGGTTATAAAGCTTGCTTCTAACGAGAATCCCTTTGGTCCTTCGGATAAAGTAAAACAAGCCATCGCCAAGGCGTCCCTTGATGTTAACAGATATCCTGACGGTGGATGTTTCTATCTCAGGAAAGCTTTAAGCGAAAAACTTTCTGTTTCGGCAGAGAACATAGTGTTCGGGAACGGTTCAGACGAACTTATAGTGCTTGCCTTGAGAGCTTTTGTTGAAAAGGGGCAAGAGGTAATAATGTCAGACCCTACCTTTCTGGTATACAAAATAGCGTCGGCAATAGCCGAAGCCCAAGTGATATCGGTTCCCGTAAAGCTTTTTAAATATGATCTTAAGAAAATGCTTGAAGCGATAACGCCGCGTACCAGGATGATATTTATAGTGAACCCCGAAAATCCCACCGGTACTTATCTCTCTGGCCGTGAACTTGAAGAGTTTATCGAAAAAGTACCTTCTCATGTGGTGGTTTTTATGGACGAGGCTTATTATGAATTCGCGAGGGGCGGGGGTTATCCCGAAAGCCTGTCCTTTACGGCGAGAAAAGACCGGAATGTCATAGTATCCAGGACTTTTTCAAAAGCGTACGGCCTTGCGGGGCTTCGCATCGGGTACGTTGTTGCCGGAAAAGGCCTTTGTGACGAGCTTAACAAGGTGAGAGAACCTTTTAATGTTAATTCTGTGGCGCAGGCCGCGGCTATAGCCGCTCTGGAGGATGAAGCCGGTTTAGAACGGTCTTTGGGCCTTGTTCTTGCAGAAAAAGAGAAACTCTGCGGGGCCTTTAAAGAAATGGATGTAGAATTTGTGCCGTCAGAGACTAATTTTATATTGGTAAACACAAAAAGGGATTCGAAAAAAATATTCAAAGTATTGCTTGGAAAAGGCATCATAGTCAGAGAGATGTCATCATGGTCTCTCAGAGGGTTTATACGCGTAAGCGTGGGTCTCCCCGAAGAGAACGACATCTTCATAGAAGAATTCAGAAAAGCTGTCGCATCAATGTCCCCTGAAATAACGGGACAATAGGAGACACTTATGATAATAGTCCTTAAACCTCTTGCCACACAAAAAGAAATAGAGCATATCATGGAAAAAGTCGAAAGCCTGGGGCTTAAGCCATGGGTTTCTGCCGGCATAGAAAGGACGATAATAGGGGTTATAGGGGAGGAAGATATTCTCAGGTCTTTGCCTCTTGAGGGGTTCCCGGGAGTAGAAAGAGTGGTTTCCATATTAAAGCCGTACAAGCTGGCATCGCGGGACTATAAGAACGAGCCAAGTAAGATAGACGTCGGCGGAGGGATTGTCATAGGAGGGGAAAAAATAGCCGTTATAGCCGGGCCATGTTCGGTAGAGTCCCGGGAAATGCTGCTTGATGTGGCGGAGAAAGTGAAAAAAAGCGGAGCGGTGATGTTAAGGGGTGGAGCGTTCAAGCCGAGAACATCCCCCTATAGTTTCCAGGGGTTGGGGGAGGATGGCCTCAAATATATGGCGGAGGCCCGCGAAAGAACGGGACTTCTATTGGTATCGGAGCTTATGGACCTAAGGAATATAGACATGTTCCTGAGATATGTCGATGTTATACAGATAGGCGCGAGGAATATGCAGAACTATGATCTGCTTAAAGAGGTAGGTAAAACCAGAAAACCTGTCCTGATAAAAAGGGGTATGGCGAATACCATAAAGGAACTCCTTATGAGCGCGGAATATGTCCTGTCGGGCGGGAATGAAAAAGTAATATTGTGTGAAAGAGGAATAAGAACATTCGAGGACCTTACGCGTTTTACCCTGGATCTTAACGCTGTTCCGGCGATAAAAAGTGTAAGCCATCTTCCTGTAGTGGTCGACCCTTCTCATGGGACGGGTAAATGGGGTCTGGTCAAGGCAATGTCGCTTGCGTCTATAGCATGCGGGGCTGACGGCCTTATGGTGGAGGTCCACTCCAACCCGGAAGAGGCTTTTTCCGACGGCGACCAATCTTTGCTTCCGTCGGTGTTTGAAGATCTCATGAAAGATGCTTCCAGGGTAGCTTCTTCCGTAAGCCGGACTGTATAGAATTATTGTCGGATAAGAAATTGTATCGGAGGAAAAAGATAAAATGACATATGGCAAAGTAGTTGTTGTAGGAACCGGCCTTATAGGCGGGTCTATAGGTAAGGCTCTTATAGAAAGAAGGCTTGCTAAAGAGGTAATAGGTGTTTGCCGTAGAGTGGTCTCCGCCGAAAAGGCGGAGAAAGAGGGGGCGGTAACTTCCGCCGTAGTAAATAATTACAAAGAAAGCTGCGCGGGGGCTGATATGGTGATAATAGCGACTCCCGTTGATACCATAAAAGATGTTATCGACAGGCTTTCAGACTGTGCTTTCCTGCCGGGAGCGGTTGTTACGGACGCCGGAAGTACTAAAAAAGATATAGTGGAACATGCCGCGAAATATACAGGAAAAATAATTTTTGTAGGGTCTCATCCCATGGCCGGGTCCGAGAAATCCGGGGTAGAAAATTCCCGCGCCGACATGTTTGAAGGATCCGTGTGTCTTGTGACACCCGATAAAGGGACTTTGCCGGATTCTCTCAAAAAAGTTACGGATTTTTGGGCTTCACTCGGAGCGGCGGTTCACAAAATGTCCCCCGAAGACCACGATCACGGTATGGCGTTTTCAAGCCACCTTCCGCATGCGGCCGCGTACGCCCTTGCCGGACTGCTTGAAGAAAAGTTCCCTCCGTATATATTCGCGGGCGGGTTTAAAGATACCACCCGGATAGCTTCTTCTGATGTGGCTTTATGGGCCGAGATATTTGACAGTAACCGCGAGAACGTTCTTGAGGCTATCAGAAAATATAAAGAAAAAATTTCTTCGATAGAGCGGGACATAAGCTCCTCGGATAAAAAAAATATTCGAGAAAAACTTGATAAGTGGAGAAAATTAAGAGATGAACTTGTTTGACAAGAAAATAAAGGCGGTGGCCATAGACGGTCCGGCGGGAAGCGGAAAGAGCACGATAGCAAGACTCGTGGCCGGAAAACTGGGGTACAGGCACATAGATACAGGGGCGATGTACAGGGCCCTTACTCTTAAGGTCATGAGAGAGGGGATAGACCTTTCGGATGAAAAAAAAATAGCGCAGATCGCCGGAGCGATTGATATAGACATATTGCCTGCCGCGTCTATGGACGGGTCTTTGCGAGTGTTTTTGGACGGAGAGGATGTGACCGGAGACATAAGGACTATGGAGGTAACTTCTAACGTTAAATATGTCTGTAAGATCCCTCTTGTAAGAAAAAAGCTTGTAGCCATGCAGAGACAAATGGCGGAGTCTTCCGGCGGATCGGTGATGGAGGGAAGGGATATAGGCACGGTAGTTCTTAAAGATGCCCGGTATAAATTTTACGTAGACGCGTCATTCGATTGCAGGGTGGAAAGAAGGTTCAGTGAAATGAAGGCGAAAGGCGACCTTGTCTCGAAAGAATGCGTAGCGGAGGATCTCAGGCAGAGAGACCATACTGACAAAACAAGAAAAGTCGGTCCTCTTAAAATGGCGGATGACGCGGTTCTTGTTGATACCACGGATCTTGCGGTCGACCAGGTAGTGGATATTGTGGTCAGGGCCGTGGAGAAGGGAACATAATGCTCTCGATGTACTTTATATCAAGGAGCGCTTTAGAGTGGACCGTAAGGGTGTTATTCAGGTTAAAAATAACCGGCCATGAGAATTTTCCCGATCCTCCTTTTATAGTCGCGGCGAATCATACCAGTTTATTGGACCCGCCTATTGTAGGAGCCGCCTGCAAAAATTATACGGTAAACTTCATGGTGAAACAGGAGCTTTTTGAGATACCGGTAGTTAGGCATTGGTCGAAAAGTGTGCAGTGTATACCCGTGAAACGGGGAGAGAACAGCATAAAGGGTGTACGCGAATCTCTCAGACGTCTTAAACAGGGCAAGGTGGTCGGTATTTTCCCGGAAGGGACGCGGTCTTCCGACGGTGGTCTTCGCGAAGCTAAAATGGGAACAGGTTTTCTGATATCGTCCGCTAAAGTGCCGGTAGTACCCATATATGTTTATGGTACGGCTAAAGCGTTTCCCAAGGGAAAAGGCATAAAACCATGGTCAAGGGTAGGTGCGGTCATAGGAAAGGCAATTAGTCCGGAAGATCTTAACCTTGCCGGTTCGAGTGGTAAAGAACATTACGAAAGGGTCGGCAATGAAGTTATGTCGGCCATAGCCGGTTTAAGGGATTCTTTAGGAAAAGGGGTTATACCTGAACAATTCATTTAAACGGTGATGGTGTAAAATTCCTTGCTGACTTTTGCGATACATTCAGAGTGTTCCTCCCAGGGGCGTTCGCCCGGCTCCAGCGGCCGGGCTCTCTCCACGTGGAGCTGTTTTGCTCCTCGCTCTTTCTCTGATAGCTTGCTAAAGGTACGCTCGCAGACCAATCCAAAACAAGCTCCCCGAGGCTCTGTCCGGAACACTCTGAACGTATCGCTTATTGAGAAAAGCCAACAACTTTTTTTACCAACGTTTAAATAGTTGCAACTTGGGGGCAAAAACGGTAGAATACTCCCTCAGGAGATGTGGCATATTCCCGGGCCGCGGGTTTTAAGCGCGGTCTAATACAAAGGCATATGCCGTAAAAAGGAGCTGAGAAGGTAATGATAACAAGGAAAGAGAACGGACAAGAGTATGATGAGATGGAGGCGCTTTACGAGGCGAGTGTGGCCGATGTGAAGGAAGGAGAGGTTATCAAGGGAAAGGTGGTGCAGGTAACCGACAAGGATCTACTTGTGGATGTGGGGTATAAGTCGGAAGGCATGGTACACAGGTCCGAGCTTATGGATCCAGACGGCGTAAAAGTGGGAGATGAGATAGATGTTTTTCTTGAGGCGAAAGAGAATGATCTCGGGATGGTGGTGCTTTCTCATGAAAAGGCCAAGAAGTTCAAGGGGTGGCAGAACATAACCGACAATTTCAAAGAAGGCGATATCATAGAAGGTAAAGTATTCAAGCAGGTACGGGGAGGGTTCATGGTGGATGTCGGTATGGAGGCGTTTTTACCGGCCAGTCTTTCGATGATGCAGGAATTTCCCGGGGACGGTATCATAGGCAACAAGCTTGCTTTCAAGATAGTAAAGATAAATATCCCGCGCAAGAATATAGTCCTTTCCAGGAAGGAGATAGTGGATGAAAAACGCCGGGAGGAAAAACAGCTTATACTGGGAGAACTTAACAAAGGAGATATAGTTAAGGGGATAGTGCGGAATATAACCGACTTTGGCGCTTTCATTGATATTGGCGGAGGGATAACCGGGCTTCTTCACATTACCGACATGAGCTGGGGCAGGGTCTCGCACCCAGGGGAAGTGGTCAAGGTGGGAGAAGACGTAGAAGTGGTAGTCCTGGATTTCGACAAAACAACCGTTAAGGTCTCTTTGGGGCTTAAACAGAAAACTAAAAATCCCTGGGATGGAATAGGAGACAGATACCCTGAAGGTTGTGTCATCAAGGGTAAGGTAGTCAACATAATGCCTTACGGGGTTTTTGTGGAGCTGGAAAAAGGGATAGAGGGGTTAATTCATATATCGGAGTTCTCCTGGTCGAAAAGGATAGGACACCCGAGTGAAAGGTTCAAGGTTGGGGACGAGGTAGAGGCTGTCGTGATAAAATCTGACAGGGAGGCGCAGAAACTTTCTCTGGGTTTAAAACAACTTGAGCAGGACCCCTGGACAGGAGTAGGAAGCCGTTTAAGCGCGGGAGACAAGGTAAAAGGCAGAATAAGCGCGGTGACAGATTATGGCGCGTTCCTTGAAATCGAAAAGGGGGTAGAGGGGCTTATACATGTTTCTGACCTTTCCTGGACGAAAAGAATAACACATCCTAAGGACATACTTAAAAAGGACGAAGAGATAGAGGCCATGGTGCTTAATGTGGACGAGCAGAACAGAAGAGTGGCGCTCGGGGTCAAACAGCTGGAAAACGATCCATGGGACGAGATCGTTAAGAAGTACACTCCGGATACAGAATGGGACGGCAAGGTGACCAATGTCACCAATTTCGGCATCTTCGTAGAGATAGAGAGAGATCTTGAGGGACTTTTGCATGTTTCGGAAGCCGAGACAGACAAGGGCAGAAAGATCGAAGATGTCTATAAAGAGGGCGACGAGATAAAGGTAAAAATACTCCATATAGACGGGGTGCAGAAAAAGATAGCTCTCAGCAATAAAGGTCTTGCCAGGCCCGCAGTGGAAGAAGAGGGCGTAACATCTGAAGAGACGGCATCAGTAGAGGACGAATCTTCCGGGGAAAAAGAACAGTAACTTAAAATAACAGAAGACCCGTATACATGCGTCGGTATTTGCATATATACGGGTCTTTTTTTTGCTATTTGCGGTCGAAAAAGGGGTTTTTACCCGAGGCGGAAAGAGGTATGCCTATGGCCATAACACAGCCTTTTAAAAAACCGCATGCCATAGCCGCCTTGCCCGCCGAATACATCATACGATTATCAGCGTTAAAAAGGGAAGCTATGGAGACGCTCGAGCCGAGGGCTATCCCAAGATCCAGTGAGTTGTAGGAGCACATGCCTTTACTCTTTGAAAGTTCAAGGCAGGTTGGATATCCGCAGAACCCGCAGTTAAGGCCAATAGGGGAGCTCTTTGTTCCTATCAAGACAACGATATCCGATGCTTTTATACCCGCGGCATCCCGGATAAAACCGGGGCGGGAAAGTTTTTTACCCATGCTTATCATTTTCAGGGCCAGTTTTCTTTTATTTTCCTTCTCAATGATAGTTATGACAAGATTATCGACCCCCTTAGCCTTAGGCGCCGTTCTTGCCGAGACGCACATCTTCTCGGCAATGCTTTTAAGCGCGGATCTTTTTATGTTTTCATAATTTCGAGGCATATGGTTTTCTCCTTTTACTGCGTTTTATAATAGGGTTCTTCAAAATGTCCTTTTCACGTCGTTGCGAGGGAGCAAAGCGACCGAAGCAATCTTATAACCTATTATATTTATTCAGATTGCTTCGGCTATTTACTAAGTCTGCCGAAATCCTGAGCCATAGCGTTTATCACGATACGAAGGGATTCGGCTATTTACTAAGTCTGCCGAAATCCTGAGCCATAGCATTTATCAAGATACGAAGGGTTTCGTCACTCACCTATTTCGTTCCTCACAAAGATGGAACAGAAGTCCATTTCGCAGAACTCTATGCGTTTTACATTAGATGTGCTCCGTATGTCAAGTGTAAAATGGAGTGGTAATAGTTAACATGCGGGAAGATTCTTAATAAACGATATATCTTGGACGGCATTTCTCACTGAACATAAAAAGATAGCAATACTGACGATACAAGGCTCTGGTATTCCCTGCGAGGGACGCTCGATCTTCCCGGCGAGAAGATCTTCGCTCGACGGACGACCTCGCTCCCCCTATGGCCCGTGCCATCCCTTCGCTCGGTTTCGCTCAGGACACCGAGGGGGCCATGCACGCTCGGTCGTCCAACGCCCTCTCCGGGAATACCAGACCCTTGTATCGATGTAGCTTCTTATATAACTGTAGCATGACGGGATAATGTTATTAGGAACTTCCGCGAGCCAAACTATTGCGTGGAGTATGGAGATACGCTTGACAAGAAGGCATGTTGTCTTATAATAACTATTGGAGCGACTGGCGTAAGGACGCGCGAAGAATTCTTTCCAATACGGGCTTTTTCATGAAGCCGCACCGCCGTCCGGTGGGTACCCACACGGGAGCTGTCTGTCAAGAACCGAACGCCTGGGTTTTTGTCTTTCCGTATCTGTAAATAGAAGATCAAAATACAATAAAAATTCCGCGGAGACGTTAGATCTTGAAGAGAACCGCTTTATTTGAAAAACACATATCTTTAGGGGCGAAAATGGTGGATTTCGCCGGTTGGGATATGCCCGTATACTATACCGGCATAATAGAAGAGCATCTCCATACCCGCTCTCTGGCCGGGCTTTTCGATATCTGCCATATGGGAGAATTTTTCATAGAGGGAAAAGACGCGTCGAAAGAAGTGGAGCGTCTTGTAAGCTGTAGGATAGCCGACATGCCCGATGGTAAGTGCAGGTACGGTTTTCTTCTTTCCCGCGATGGCGGGATAATGGACGACCTTATTGTTTTCAAAATATCTCAAAACGAATTTATGATAGTTGTGAATGCCGGGACTATCGGAAAAGACAGTTCATGGATATCCGGAAATATAAAAGGGGATGTGTCTTTTTTTGACAGATCCGGATCCATCGCTAAAATAGATGTCCAGGGGCCCTCATCCCCGTCGGTTATGGGCCGTCTTGCGGGAAAAGAAGCGATCGAAAATATCGGGCGTTATTCCTTTATTAATGTCAAAATAGGCCCTGCCGATGTTCTTCTTGCCCGAACCGGGTATACGGGGGAGATAGGGTACGAGCTATTTTTTGACGCGGGATATGCCTCCGGGATGTGGGACAGTCTTATGCGTTTCGATGAAATAAAACCCGTGGGTCTCGGCGCAAGGGACACGTTGAGGCTTGAAATGGGGTATCCGCTTTACGGAAGCGATATATGCGAACAAGTCGATCCTTTTGAAGCAGGACTTGGAAGGTTTGTATACATGGATAAAGATTTTATAGGCAAGGAGGCATTGCTCGCCCGGATTGAAAAAGAAGATAAAAAGATCCTGATGGGATTTGAATGTGACGGAAGACGTATAGCAAGGCACGGCTTCAGAATTGAGGTGGAAGGTATTGAGTCGGGTGTGGTAACGAGCGGAGGCTTCAGCCCCTCTCTTAAAAAAGCCATAGGGCTGTGTTATGTGGATAAAAAAGCGGCGTATGAAGGCGGAAAAATTATACTTACTGACGGAAATATATCCATAGAAGCGAAATTAACCAGGACGCCGATCTTAAAAAACAAATGAACAGAACTTAATGTGAGGAGGAAAGATGAACTTAAAAGAACTGAAATATACCAAAGATCATGAGTGGGTGAAACTCCAGGGAGAGGAAGCGGTGATAGGAATAACAGACCATGCCCAATCGGAACTCGGCGATATAACCTTTATAGATCTTCCGCGGCTCGGACAAAAGGTGAAGCAGTCAGACGGTATAGCCACAATAGAATCGGTCAAAGCCGCGAGTGAGGTCTATTCTCCGGTTTCAGGGGAAGTGTTTTCTGTCAATGATACGCTCGTAGACGCGCCTGAGACCGTTAACACGTCTCCTTATGAAGACGGATGGATCTGTAAAATAAGTGTTTCCGGGGCGAAAGAACTGGATGGGCTTATGGACCACGCGGGGTATGAGGAGTATCTCAGGGAATTAAAGTAATACGGGAGGCAAAATGGGGTACATTCCTCATTCAAAACAAGATCGGATCGAAATGCTGGAAGTCCTCGGGATAACTTCGGGCAACATGGAAGATCTTTTCAGCGGGATCCCGAAAGATCTTCGCGCGCGTTCTTTTGATCTTCCTACGGGAATGTCGGAATTCGAAGTGGATAAATATCTCCGAAAACTTGCCAGGAAGAACGCCGTAGGCCTTACCTCTTTTGTAGGAGGAGGTTTTTATGACCATTACACCCCGGCAGCTATAGACGCGGTAGTGTCGAGATCGGAATTCTATACCGCGTATACGCCGTATCAGCCCGAAGCTTCACAGGGAACGCTTCAGGCGATATACGAGTATCAGAGCTGTATATGCCGGCTCACGGAAATGGAAGTATCTAATGCGTCGCTTTATGACGGCGGAACAGCTTTATACGAGGCCGCGATGATGGCTATACGTATTACGGGCAGGAACCGGATAATAATGGACGGAGGAGTGAACCCCATATACAGGAAAATGATGTATTCTTACACTAACAATCTGTCCATAGAATTCGTGGAAGTTGATGTTTGCCACGGCCAGGCCGACAGGGACGCGATAAAAAGTTGTCTTAACGATAAAACGGCGGCAGTTATCATGCAGAACCCTAATTTTTTCGGAGCCATAGACGACCATACCGATGTCTCGGCAATGTGCCGTGAAAAAGGCGCTTTGGTCATAGAAAGCGTGTATCCTGTTTCTCTCGGCGTTTTGAAAACACCGCGTGAAATGGGGGTTGATATAGTGACGGGTGAAGGGCAGAGTTTGGGCATCCCTTTGTCTTTCGGCGGGCCGTATCTCGGGTTTATCGCCTCAAAAAAAGAATTTGTCAGAAAAATGCCCGGGAGGATTGTGGGAGCAAGCATTGATACTAAAGGGAGAAGGGCCTTTGTTCTCACTCTCCAGACCAGAGAGCAGCACATACGAAGAGATAAGGCGACTTCCAATATCTGTTCTAACCAGGCATTATGCGCTCTAAGAGCCCTGGTCTACATGTGCCTTACGGGTCGGGGAGGCCTTAAAAAGGTAGCAAAGTTATGTATGGAGAGGGCCGAATACGCGAAATCTAAACTTGGAAGCATAAAAGGAGTGGAAGTAAAGACAAGTTCCCCGACCTTTAATGAATTTGTGATAAAACTTCCATGTGATCCGAACGATGTAATTGGGAAATTGATAGAAAAAGGAATAGCCGCCGGGTTCCCTCTGGAGAGGTATTACCCGGAGCTCAAAGACCATCTTCTTGTGGCTGTTACCGAAAAAAGGACAAGAGAAGAGATAGATACATATGCCAAAGAACTGGAGGCGGCATTATGGAACTGATATTCGAAAGGTCCAGAAAAGGTAAGATTGGAGGAACCCTGCCTCTATGGGATCCCGGGAAAGAAGTTCGGTTAGACCCGAAATACGCGAGGTCGCGCGACGCGGAACTTCCATGTGTTTCGGAACCTGAAGTTGTAAGGCATTTCACAAGGCTTTCGCAGATGAATTTTGGTGTAGATTCCCACTTTTATCCTTTAGGTTCATGCACGATGAAGTATAATCCCAAGTTCACCGAAAAGATAGCCGCTCTTGAGGAATTCACCTCATTGCACCCCCTGCAGCCTCAGCTTATAAAAGGGGAAAAACTTGCCCAGGGGGCTCTCGAGATAATATACAATCTGGAAAAAGCACTGTCTGAAATAACCGGTATGGCGGCTTTTACAACACAGCCGATGGCCGGGGCGCATGGGGAACTCACTGGGGTTATGCTGATAGCTGCTTATCACAAACATAACGGAAGTAAAAAAAGATATGTGCTTATACCCGATTCAGGGCATGGCACTAATCCGGCTTCTGCGGCAATAGCGGGGTATGAGGTAATATCCGTACCTTCAGATAAGAATGGTGTTATGGATATGGATGTCTACAGGAAGAGTTTGAGCGATGAAGTAGCGGGTGTTATGCTGACATGTCCCAACACTCTCGGCTTATTCAACCCGCATATAAAAGAGATAACGGACCTTGCCCACAAAGCGGGAGCTCTTATGTATTACGACGGAGCTAACTTGAACGCTATAATGGGGAAAGCCCGTCCCGGGGATCTGGGTTTTGATGTTGTCCATATTAACCTTCATAAAACTTTTGCGACCCCGCATGGCGGCGGCGGGCCCGGGGCAGGCCCGGTGGGCGTATCGGAAAAATTGGAAAAATTTCTTCCAATAGCACGGGTGGTAAGAAATCTCGAAGGGGAGTTCAGCCTGGACTATGACAGGCCTCTTTCTGTGGGTTACGTAGCGCCTTTCTATGGGAATTTCGGGGTGCTTTTGAAAGCGTATGCGTATATACTCCTTCTCGGAAAGGAAGGCCTCATAGAGGCAAGCGAAAATGCCGTTCTGAACGCTAATTACTTGAAATGCCGTCTTGCGGGAACCTACGACATACCCTATGGGGAGAACAGCCTTCATGAATTTGTGATTTCCGCTTCACGTCAGGCGGAAAAGGGTGTACGCGCTCTTGATATAGCTAAAGCTCTTATTGACAAGGGTATACATCCTCCTACGGTGTATTTCCCGTTAATAGTTAAAGAAGCTATGATGGTGGAACCCACTGAAACCGAGTCTCGCGAGACCCTTGACAGGTTTGTCGACATAATGAAAGAGCTTGCCGAACTCGCGGAGACCTCGCCTGAAAAGTTCAAGGAATTTCCGCGTAATTCCCCGGTAGGCCGGGTAGACGAGGTGAAAGCAGCTAAAGATATGGATCTGGCATATTTCCCCCATGAAGATAATTGAAAATGTTCCGGTATCGCCCGAAGAAGCTCTGGCAATGGATGAGCTATTTCTCCTTAAAGCTGAAAAAGGAGATATTGGCGAGACCCTCCGTTTCTGGCAGACTGATGAGTGTTTCGTAGTGGTCGGGCGTTCCGGAAAAGTGGAAGAAGAGTGTTTTCTTGAAAAATGCCGAAAGGACGGAATAAAAATACTGCGGCGTATTTCAGGCGGCGGGACGGTCCTTCAGGGTAAAGGCTGTCTCAATTATTCTTCGGTCCTTTCATATCTCGGAGACAAGAGATATGAAAAAATAGTATCTTCCTACAAAAAGATAATGACTGGTCTTTCGCTCGGTTTCCGGGCTGAGGGGCTTAACGCGGAATTTGTTCCGATATCGGACCTCGCTGTCGGTGAGCGTAAATTTTCGGGGAACTCTCAGGCAAGAAAACGGCGGTATTTTCTGCATCATGGAACAATACTCTTTGATATGGACATAAGCTCTTTTGGTAGATATTTAAAACATCCGCCGAAAGAGCCGGATTATAGAAACGGAAGGGAACATAGAGACTTTGTGGCTAATATATCCTTCTCTCCAAAGGTTATAAAGGAAGTTATACGATCCGTTCTCGCGCCCAAAGGGATTTCTTGGCAGGCACAAAAAAAAGACCTTAAGGGCCTTACCGATCTTGTTGAATGCAAGTATTCAAGGGACAGTTGGAATTTATGTTTTTAGGAAGAGGGCTTCGCGAGTCCCTCGAAAATGATCTTTTCTGCTTTAGGCAGAACGAGACTGCTTAAAGATGACAGGGTTATCTTTGTCGCGGTCTCCGAAGCGGGTTCAAAGAAAATACCGACGCGGGTCGTATCTACCTGTTCTTTAAATCCCATTACTACAATATAACCTTTTTTGGGGTTACGCTGAAATACGGTCAACCCGGCATTTTTAACTATGCTGACGGTCTTATCGAAAGCTTCTCCCCGAGGGATATTAAAAGTTCTCGTAATTCCACTATCTTTATGGGCTTCGAGGTCTCTTACATTCGTTCCGGCCAGGGACGCGAGATTATATTTTGAAGAAGAACAGCCCGAGACGGATAGGGCGGACATAACAATAAACAAAATAATTGTATTTTTCATGCGGAAACTCCGTTGGTTTTAACTTCTGAATAGGCCGATTATATAATCAATCGCGCTGATTAGCAAGCATTAACAGCGGCGTGATAGTGTAAATTTTCTATTGGCTTTTGTCCTCAAACAGG
>JBAYES010000035.1:0-21881 GCA_041667545.1 Candidatus Omnitrophota bacterium
TAACAAGCCCGCCGTAAACAGTCTTCTCCAAAAATATTTTCATATTATGGATTACTTCGTCGCCCTGCGGGCTCCTCGTAATGACGGCGTTGGAATTTACTGCGGATAACTGAAATGTTACAAATTTCGGCTTTCTGTTCTCAGGTTCCCATACAGCCAAATCTATATATCACGTAAATTTTAACTTCATCCAGCCGGAAACAAAATCTCACTTTACTGTTTCAGGTGTTTTCTCAGGGCTGTTTTCATTTTCTTGAGAGCCTGGGCGCGATGGCTGATCTTATTCTTTTCTTCCGCGCTCATCTCGGCAAAGGTCTTGTCTTTGCCCTTTGGCAGGAAAAGCGGGTCGTAGCCGAACCCGTTGCTTCCTTTCGGAGCAGTAAGGATGCTTCCCATCGCTATCCCCTCGAAATCTTCAAGAAGATACCCGTTGGAAGCGAGGGCAAGATAACATACGAACCTGGCGGAACGGTCTTTTTCGGGAATACGGCTCAGGAGTTTAAGCACCTTATCGTTATTCTCTTCGTCCGACGCTTTCATCCTGGCAAATCTGGCAGAACGAACTCTCGGCTTTCCGTCAAGGGCTGTGATCTCAAGCCCTGAATCATCGGCAAGAACGAGGCCGTCAAAAAACCGGGAAAGTGTAAGCGCTTTTTTAACGGCATTCTGCCTGAATGTCTTGCCGTCCTCTACCACCAGAGGCGGCTCTACCCCCAAGTCGTCAAGGATAAGGACTTTAAGGTTCTTCATGTCTCCCAGCAGATTTTTCAATTCTTTTCTTTTATTTTTATTGTGGGTAGCAAGCAATATTTTCATACCGCACCGGCTCCTTGTAAAATCTCTTTCTGTTTTATTATTATGGAATTTATTCCCTTAAGCGCGAGTTCCAGCATCTCGTCCATTCTCTCCCGGCTGAAAGGTTCTTTTTCGGCGGTTCCCTGGAGTTCCACAAATTCTCCGGCATCTGTCATGACAACATTCATATCAACTTCCGCCGTTGAGTCTTCGTCATAGTTAATGTCAAGATAGGCCGCCCCCTTCACAATGCCCACACTTACCGCCGCGACAAAATTATGGACCGGCAGTTCGCTTAATTTCTTTTCTTTCTTAAGTTTGTTCAAAGCCAGACAAAGGGCTATGAAACTTCCGTTTATAGCGGCGCATCTCGTTCCTCCATCAGCCTGCAGAACATCGCAATCTATCCATATGGTTCTCTCTCCCAAAACGTCCATATTAACAACACTTCTCATAGCCCTTCCTATCAGGCGTTGTATCTCATGAGTTCTTCCTCCGGTCTTGCCGCGTGTGGATTCTCTGGGCACTCTCTTCTGGCAGGACCGAGGCAGCATGGAATATTCGGAAGTTATCCAGCCTGTTCCCTTGCCTCTTAAGAACGGCGGCACACCGTCTTCAATACTCGCCGTACAGACCACTTTGGTCTTTCCCGCCTCGAAAAGACAAGACCCTTCCGCGTACTCTATGTATCCGGGAACGATATTTATCTTCCTCATACCGTTCGGCATCCTTCCGTCCGATCTCATAACATCCTCTCTTTTACTATAAGTCTACCACATTCCCCGTTCCACGGTCACGGCATTTTTGCTTTCCGTCCCATACAATGCGCTCATGTCAACCTCGAATAGACGTCATTCCCCCTTGAGTCTATCCCGACAATAAGCGGAAGATCCTTCACCTCAAGCCTGTACACCGCTTCCGGCCCGAGATCATCAAAAGCCGCAAGATCGCAGCTCACGACCTTTTCCGAAAGGTACGCGCCCGCTCCGGCGGGAGCCAGAAAATATACCGCTCCCGATCTTTTTATCGCCTGCCTGACGCTTTCCGTTCTTCTCCCTTTACCTATCATTCCCCTGACTCCCGCGCCAAGCATCTCTCCCGTAAAACTATCCATACGGCTTGAAGTGGTCGGACCGCATGAACCTATAGGCCTTTTACCCGAAGGAGTCGGACCGGCATAATAAATAACCTGGCCTTTAAGATCCACCGGCAAACGGACACGTTCTTTAAGAAGTTTTACAAATCGAACATGAGCCTGATCTCTGGCAGTAAAAATTACACCGCTTAGAAGAACTTGTTCTCCGGCAGAAATATCTCTTATGTCTTTTCCGGATAATGGGGTTCTTACTTTTTTAATAGTACTGTTTTTTTTGTTCATGTTATTCTATATTGTCCCCGATGCCGAACGCAGTGAATGACACGACAACGATACCGCGACCGGCATACCCGCTATGTGGGTAGGCAAAACCTCCACATTCACCCCCAAAGCCGTGAACGGCCCCCCTAATCCCATTACACCTATTCCGAGCGAATTAACCTTTTTGAGTATCTTATTCTCAATTTTCCGGAGCCTCTCTTTCGGGTTCTTTTGATCTATCGGCCGTAAAAGCGAGAGCTTGGAAAGAAGAGCGCAGGTATCCATAGTCCCGCCGATCCCTACTCCTAAAATATATGGCGGGCAGGCATCGGGCCCGGCTAACTTTACGGTTTCGACGGCAAAATCCACCACTCCTTTTTCTCCGGAAGTGGGACCAAGCATAGCTACTCTGCTCTTGTTTTCACTTCCGAAACCCTTAGGCATAACCGTTATTTTTATTTTTTTTCCTCTGACAATATTCACATGCAAAGCGGCTGGTGTATTGGTGTTCTTATACACTCTTGTTATCGGATCCAGTACTACTGATTTTCGGAAATTATTTTCCGTATATGCCCTTTCAACGCCTCTGTTGACGGCAGATGAAAGTCTCCCGATAACATGCGCGTCCTCACCTATTTCAACAAATACCGCCGCGATCCCCGTGTCCTGGCAAAGGGGCAATTTTTCCTTTTTTGCTATCTCGGCATTATCTATCAATATTTTAAGCATTCCCCTGGATAAAGGCTTTTTTTCAGACGCATAGGCTTTTCTCAAGATGCGGGCAACATCCGGTCTCATTATAATATTCGCTTTATAGCAAAGTTCTTCCACCTTTCGTTCTATTTCCCGAGCCATGATCTTCCGTATCATTCGAGAACCGCCTTTTTAACAACAACATCCTGATGCAGGAACATCCCGGATATCTCTTTGAACTTCACTGGATCATCGCTTACATAACAAGCTATCTTTCCCTTCCTGAGACGCTTCGGGCTTATAAGGCCTTTCTCTTCGAGAAGAGATTTCAAGTCGACAGCAACTTCTTCTGAAGAATCCACCAGAGTTACCCCCTTCATCACATCCGATATGACCCTTTTAAGCATTGGATAATGCGTGCATCCTAAAATAAGCGTATCTACCCCTTTTCGTTTAAGCGGGATAAGATATTTTTCTGCCGCCCGGCGGGTTATTTCTCCATATGTCATTTTATTCTCGACAAGCGGAACGAAAAGCGGACAACTTGCCGAAAACATTTTGAAAGTTCCACCTGTGGCCTTCAACAGCTCACGTTCATACGCCCCGCTTGAAACGGTGGCTTCCGTTCCTATAATACCTATTCTTTTATTTTTTGATACATTAACGGCTTTTCTTACCCCCGGAGCTATGACCCCCAGAACAGGCAGAACATATGACCTTACGAGAAAAGACCTGCTGAAACTTGACGCGGTATTGCAGGCTATAACCACGGCTTTAACATGTTTTTTTACAAGGAAATCCATTATTTCGCGGGAAAATCTATTTATTGTGCTTTTGGATTTATTCCCATACGGCACTCTGGCCGTGTCTCCGAAATAAACTATATCTTCCAGCGGAAGCTTTCTTCTGACACTTCGAGCTACCGTAAGTCCGCCCACGCCGGAATCGAATATGCCTATCGGCCTTGCACCCTTAACTTTCATGCCCTTCATTATATAGGATATAACCCCCCGGGTAAAGAGCTTCCGCCTCTACAAAACTTGATGAAAACGTGAATAGCGACGATAAGCAGTTATCTTTTGGGGACAGGTGTAGGAACAATTTTGGGACAGGTGTGGGTTTGTCTGCGGGACAGGTGTAGGCATAGATCCGGGACAGGTGTAGGAACAAAATGAGAACCGTCCCCGGATCTATGCCTGAATATCTTACTACATTTTGCCTTGAACGGTCTTACCTGTATTTACAGCCGTGTCGTGCACTGTTTTTCCGCCTTTATTGATCGGATCTGTAACAACTTCATGCGGTTTCGCTTTGCCCCTGAACCATCTTCCGACAGCGGCGAACGGACTCCACAGGGTTTCGCCAAGTCCCTTTGTCGTTTTCCCCACCGTGTTCACGGAACCCGTGACAACGTCTTTGGAGTATTTTCCGGTATTTCTGGCGGCATCCATCGCGGGACCAGAGGCCTCAGTCGCCATAACTTCCGCGGCAAGACCGAACACCATTACCATGACCATCATCACTGCAAGAACTTTCTTCATCGTACCCCCCTTTTGTTAAAACCTTCTGCACAAGATTATACATCAAACCCTGTAAGCACGCAATATTATTTCGTCATTGTGTCATTGGAATTGTTTCGCCCTGTACGCCTCAAAACGAAGGGAACAGGCCTCGCGAAGACGATTTCCCAGCCCACAACTTAACTATTCCCATTTATCATATTCTTGATCGTGGCAATAATGTTACGCTGTTACTAATAAAGTAGCCCCTTTATTTGTCTTTGAAATGCGGGGCGCTTATTGCTTCGCGGAAGGCCTGTCCGGAACTTTCCGCTATGGGAAATTTCCAATCGACCTCTTTGTCCGTGTTAAAGACCACAAACCCCTTAACTTGCCTCCAGCTCTTTATGTCCTCCATAGCGGACTTTATCCACTCCGCCTTGTTTCCTCCGTCCGAAGCTGAGCTGAACTCGGTAATAATAACGGGTTTTCCGAATTCGGCTACGCATCTTTCGTAGATCCCGGCAAAGATGTCATAAAAACTCATCCATTTGCTCCATTCCTGAGAAGTTCCCCAATTGTAACCGTCTATTCCCACATAATCCACGTATCCGCCGCCGGGATAGTAATTCGAGATATCATTGGCATCTATTGCCGGCACATCCTCCCAGTTTACGGAAAAGACCCACTTTATATTAACTGCTCCCATATCGTCAAAAATGTCCTTTACATACCGGTACATTTTCCTGTATTTTTCAGAGCCTATAACCGAGCCTGACCAGGGATACCAGTTACCGTTCATCTCATGAGCAAATCTCAAAAGTATTTCTTCATCAAAAGCTTTTAGCCGTTTGGCGAATTCACGGATACGGTCGTCATGCTCTCCCGCAAGCAGGGAATCAATGTCGATAGCATCTTTGGAATGCGCTATCCACGGCTCCCATGTAACTATGGGCCTGCATCCTTCTTTTAAAATATCAGCTATGGTAGAGTCGTTCGGAAAGTTTTTCCAGTCTGTGAAGAGCATCACATAGTACGGCTTCTTGCCGTAATCGTTCCTGAAAGATTTAATATCGGATCTCCCCGGATCGTCGGCAAGGAAAGCCCCGGTAAAACACCCCTCTTGAGGCATCCCTCCGGAAGGATTGTCTTTTTTAGAGGAATCCCTCAAAAACAACAGAGTCCCGGTGAGTATCGCGGCTAATACCGATAGGATGATCTTCCTGTGCAGTGGATCCATAATATTCCGTCTCAAAACTATCGTTATCGTTCAGTAATAAGAGGTAAAACCATCTCAAATCGTAATTGCGATGGCGCGGTGGCGGCCGAAACAATCTTTGTTCAGTCCGGGATGAAAGATCTTATCTTTTCCAGGAGATCCTCGAACTTATACGGCTTAAGCACAAAACTGTCGTGTTTACAGGTTTTAAGCCTTTCTTCCTGCATCCCGGAACTTGCCGTAAGAAGTATTATAGGTATAACCTTATATTTATCGTCAGATTTAAGTTCCGAACAAACCTCAAAACCGTCCTTGCCGGGAAGCCTGAGGTCCAGCAGTATAAGGTCCGGGGGTTCACTTTTTACCATTTCCAATGCCGTGTCGCCGTCTTCGGCCGAAATAACATCGTACCCGGACTTCGATAAGCGGAACTTGACCGTTTTCAGTATGTCTGGTTCGTCATCGACAATCAATATTTTTTTAGCCATGTGCCCCTCCTCTTCTCTCTTCTATGGGCAAGACAAAATAGAATTTCGACCCTTTTCCCAATTCAGACTCGGCCCATATACGGCCTCCGTGTTGTGCTACGAGTTTTTTACATATCGCGAGCCCGAGACCGGTTCCGCCCGTCTGACGATCTTTTCCGGTATCCAGCTGAACAAAATCGTTAAAAAGTTGCGGCAGGTCCTCATGCTTTATTCCTTTCCCGGTATCTTCGACAGTAATAAGAACCACGTTCTCCCCGGTTCTTGCCTCCGTAGAAACCGTAATACCCCCCGAAGAAGTAAACTTAAGAGCGTTGTTCAAAAGATTAACAAGCACCCGTGTGATCGCGTCCGCGTCGAATACTATCTCGGGCATTTTCTCGTCAAGCTCCAAAGAAAGTTTTAATGATCTTTCGGAAGCGGCGGGGCTCATGTCTTTGCAGACATTTTCAATTATCCCGTTAATGTCCCCTTTCTCCATGGTGAATTTTTCTTTTCCCGATTTAAGGCGCTGAAAATCAAGAACATCGTTTATGAGACGCGTAAGCCTGTCCACATTCCTGTTCACTGTCCCGAGAAATTCTTTCTGGTCGGCGTTTATCTCGCCGGCTATGCCGTCGAGAACTATCGCCACGCCCGATTTAATGGCTGTAAGAGGCGTCCGGAGCTCATGGGACACTGTGGAAGTGAATTCCATCTGCATAGCTATGGCCTGTTCCAGCTCTTCCTCGGCTTTTTTTCGGATGGTAATGTCGAAGATGACGCCGTCAAGCCATATCATGCCGCGCCTTCCGTCAAACAGTATCCTTCCCTTTTCTTTTACCCACAACACACGTCCGTCAGCGCACAAAATGCGGTACTCAACATCATAAGACCTGTCTTCCGCGACAGCGCTTTTTATGCTGTCCTGAACCATACCCCGGTCTTCTTCATGTATTATA
Organism: Candidatus Omnitrophota bacterium; assembly: GCA_041667545.1. Lineage (GTDB taxonomy): Bacteria > Omnitrophota > Gorgyraeia > Tantalellales > Tantalellaceae > SLID01. The sequence continues at coordinate 6,990 of JBAYES010000035.1, forward strand.
CTCGCGAAAGACCTTACCGAGTTGCCTATGAAATCCGACGCGGGATACCCCGTCATCCTCTGTATCTCTTCGCTGATAAACAGCATGGACCATTTTTCATCATTTATACATCTAAAAACAACCCCGGGCATGTTCTCTACAAGCGTCCGGTATTTCTCTTCATTTTCTTTTATTTTGTCCTGGATCTTCCTTAATTCCGTAACGTCAACAAAAGTTTCAAGCAGAACTTCCTCTCCGTCAAATTCTATAAGACGGACCGTCTTCAGAACCGGCACCTCTCCGCCATCCGCCCGGTATATTTTCCCTTCGTAGTTAACTAATATTTCTTCGCCCCTGTCCATAAAAGGGCATTCCGTTTGGCCGTGAGAGCAAAAGGCTTTTTCACAGCTCATTCCGATAAGCTCCGCCCGCGAAGAATAGCCCGTCATGCTGAGCATGGTATCGTTCATCCATATTATCTTGCGGTCTTTCCCGACAAGAAGCACTCCGAACGGCGTCTTTTCAAGTATAGTTCTGATATTATCATTCGAACGCTTGAGCTCGTTTTCAAAACGTTTCCTTTCCGTAATATCCTCTTTCACCGCTATAAAATGGCTTATCTTTCCTTTTCTGTCCCGTATGGGCGATATCGCGGCGCTTTCCCAGTAAAGTTCGCCGTTCTTCTTCTTGTTATGGAATTCCCCTCTCCACTCCCCTCCGGAAGTAATTGTTTCCCAAAGTTCTTTGTATCCTTCTTCCGGCATTTCCCCCGATTTCAAAACCCTTGGATTCTCGCCGATGACCTCATCCATACTGTATCCTGTAAGATCCATGAACTTTGGATTAACGTATTCTATGCGTCCGTCCGTATCGGTTATTACAACACAGACAGGGCTTTGTTCGACGGCTGTGAATAATTGCGTTATCTTTTCCTGCCCTTCGCGTTTTTCTGTGACATCATAGTTCACTCCGATAACCCTGACCACTTTTCCGGTTTCGTCGCGCACGACGGAAGCGGACCCGGCAACATACTTTATCGCTCCACCCGGGCCTATTATCGGAAACTCTATGTCAAAATCTTTTCCCGCTTCGACAAACTCCCTGAAGGCCCTGTTCACTTCCGGAAGAGCTTCGGGAAGAATGCATTCGGAAAAATCCTTAAAAGTATTCCTGAAAGTTTTTTTGTTAACACCGAATATCTCGAACATCATATCGTCCCATTCGAGAAAATCAGATACCACCCTATAATCCCATACCCCTATACCGGCTCCTCTCGTAGCGATGGAAAGTCTTTCTTGAGCTTGCCTGAGCTTCTCCCTGGTAAGATATTGTTCCGTAACATCATGGAATACCACCACGACCCCCGACACTCGGCCCTCAGCCCCCATAATGGGCGAAGCGCTATCGGCTATCTGATACTCGGTGCCGTCACGTGAAATAAGAGATGTATGGTTAGCAAGGTCCATTGTCTTGCCGCCGTCTATAACGCGGGGAACAAGGTCCGGGATAACCTCCCTTGTCCTGGTGTTTATGATATTAAAGACCTGGGACAGATATTTTCCTTCGGCTTCCGGGAATGTCCAGCCCGTAAGCTGTTCAGCAACAGGATTCATGCGGACAACACGGCCGGAACTGTCCGTTGCGATAACAGCGTCCCCGATAGAATTGAAGGTGGTAGTCATCTTTTCCTCATTATCTTTTATCCTGGAAAACGCCGATAAAAGCTGATCCTCCACCCTGCTTGTCACATACCATATAAGAGCTATAATCCCAAAAACCATCGAAAAAGCCATGCTTATGTCGAAAAGTAAGGTGCCCTTTACCCTGGCAATATCGTCAGTTACATCATGGGTAAACACCATTACACCCGGTTTCTCTCCCGTTACATCATAAACAGGAATGGTCCCGCAAAAAAGCTGCCTGTTCCCATGCTCGATTTTTAGAATATCTTGTGAAAAAATATCACTGCCGGATATTTTTCCGCGCAGATCTTCAGGGATCTTCCCCGGGGATCTGTCAAGGACGACATGATCATCGAAATATCCCCAGTCTCCGTCATATCCGAAAATTTTTTGACCCGCCAGAAATTGTTCCTGCGTGATGTAAGACTTTTTTAAAACGGTCATTATGTCGAGCTCGAAAAATCTCGACAGCTCTTCTTTTATATGCTCTATCTCCATGCCGAGTTCAAGGAACCCGAAGATCCTTCCGCCTGTATAGAGAGGCCGTACATATCTAAGTGTAAAAGTGCCGAGCGGCCCCATCTCGATTCCCCGCGAATCCCGGCCGGTATATGCCGCCGTCTCCAAAGTAACCCTGTCTATAATGTCCCCTTTTTTAAAAGGCGCGTGCGCTCTTAATATACAGGCATTATCATCCCCGATAAAATATAAATGAGATATGTTGCTTTTGTCCTTGAGCTCTTCAAAAAGAGGGCGGCTGTATTCGTAAAGCGCGTCTGTGTCCCCCGCCTGCCATAACCCGAGGAGATTTTCGTCTTCCATTAGTTTATCCGCGGCTGATCTTAATTTCGCGGTCTGTGTATTCACAAGCTCTGTCCACCTGTTCCCGGCAATATTCTTGATCTCTCCGGTCATGGTCTTTAGATCTTCCAGTTTCCTGTAATATTCCTGAGCGGCAAAAAAAGCTATCATAAGTACCATTACTGCTGCCACCGGAACGATTATCCACGGGGCAAATCTTCTATACCCGGGCCTGATGCTCCTGGCATAGAAGTATACTATCACCGCTCCTACGAGAAATAAGATCATGAGCGAGAAAAAAGACGTAAGAGGATCTTTTGCTATCGTTCCCGCTTTCTGCTTCCAGTTTGCCGCCAAAACATCGATCCCAACAGCCATAACGACCTTGCCTGTCGCGGGATCTTTTACAGGCGCTATGGCGGTTATGAAAGTACCGTACTCATCTTCCGATGGACCATACACATATTCCTTGCCTGTTCTAAAGATCTCGATGTCCAGGTCCGATGGCCGCTCGTAAACTGTCCCCGGGGGGGATGCCATCGGATCATCTTCGTCATATGTCTCCGGGCCGAAAATAATATCTTCGCCGCGGAGAGCCATGGTATATATCCCGCGCACATCCACGCCGGCAAAGAAAGCTCTTAGAACATTCCTTATTTCTTCAAAATGAAAAGTTCCCTGATCCTGAATGCTAAAGGTGAGCATACCGGCAAGATTCGGATCGATAAGCCCCGCGGCATATTTCGCTTTTATCCTAAGTTCTTCTCTTTCAGCCGTCTCTGCCGATCTTTGTCTTGTCCCTATGAGCCGCCATGCGGAAAAGACCGAAACCGCTATCAGTGAAATTACCAGTATAAGACCTATATACCTTGCGGTTCTTCTTCTCATGGGATCCTTTTCAAACTTGGCTTTCGTCTATAAGGGTTTTTATCTTATTCTGGAGGAGTTCCAGGTCGAACGGTTTTATGAAATAAGCGTCCGCCCCCGCCTCGACGGCTTTTTCTCTGTCTCTCTGCTGATCGAGCGCGGACAGCACTATTATAGGTATATTTTTATGGACATCATCAAACTTCAGCATCCGGCAGACCTCAAAGCCGCTTAATTTAGGCATCATGAGGTCCAGGATAATAAGATCGGGGTTTTCTTTTTTCGCGGTATCAAGCGCCTCTTCTCCGTCGCGGGCCTGAAGGACCGTATATCCGACCACTTCGAGCCTCATGGCAAGCATCTTTCTTATATCGTCATTGTCCTCACTTAAAAGTATCTTTCTGTTCTCAGCCATCTTTCCCTCTATTTTTCATTCGGCAAAAACTTTTCTTTCCGCGTTTTAATGAATCTGAAATTTTCCATGCTTTCCGAGGCCATCGGTTCGATCTTGCTCTTCAGCGCATTGTCATTAAGCTCGTTCAAAAGATCGGTATAAATGATCACGCAATCTTTCATCAGATCTTCTGTTTCCCCAAAATACTCCGCGTAATCCGAATTAGTAAACATTCGCCTCCCCGGATTCGATCTCTTCCTTTATGGACATCAAGATCTCCGTGTGTTTTGTATGGGTTATCACCATGGATTGGAATTTTTCGAGTATATCTTCCTTTTCCCGGACATCCAGTTCGCTGAAAGAGACCGCGGCGGAGATATGCCTGTTAAGCAGTATTATCAGCCTTTTCTGTATGCCCAAAGCTTCGTCCACTCCGAACAGAAGTCTTTTTTTGCTTATCATCTCAGCATCTCCGTTTCCAATATCTGTTTATCTTTTTCCGATATGGTAAGAACCCCTATTTTGCAGGGGTACCCTCTCTTTGTCCTTTTGCTTGATATTTCGAACACGTTGCCGTCAAAGACCACGGTCTCGCCTTTGTTGTTCCCCATCTTACACATAAGAACCGTTCCCTCATCTACCCTTTCTCTGGTGTATGCCTTAAAACAACATGTCCATGTATCCCTGGAAAGTCCCTCAAAAGAAGCCGGTCCGGGAACAAGCTTATAGTCGAATGATACCTCTTTTGCGGGCTTTTTGCAAACGTAACCCCCGCTTTCCGCGCGATTAAAATAAAATATCGATGAAAGCACCAGGCAATGATATGCCGCCCAGAAAATGTTTACCAATATCGCCGGCTCTTTTTCATATATGAACCTGTTAAATCCCCATACCACAGAACAATAACTTACAAGAAGTATTACGAGCTGAGGCCATAAGCGAATGTAAGGGACCGCCGCCCCTTTTGTTTTTTCGGTTATACCGAAGGTCGTTCTTATTCCAAAAAAAGACGAGGCGGCCGCTCTGAGATACACTGTAAAGGTGACGCTGCCTAAAAGCTGTCCGATAAAAATATCTTTTACTGTATAATTCCTTTCCCTTAAAACCGTATAGAACACCGTCATGGAAAGCATTATGTACGGCAAAAATGTAAGGATGTATATTTCGGGCCTGATAAAGAACGAAGGGATCTCAAAAAGCAGGTACATGACCGGAAATAACATAAGTATAAAAAACGCGAACCCGACAAGATAATACGACCCGGAAAGAAAATATTCCCACCACTGCTTGAACTTAAGCGAGAAAGGCCGCGTCAAAAGTCCGATAAGCACCTTTTTCAGAACTGATATCGTACCGTTGGCCCATCTGTACTGCTGTTTGAGGTACCCGGTAAGGTTCTCAGGAGCCATGCCGAAGGCGCAGGTGTGGTTATAATACAAAGATCTCCATTTCTTCTGATGCAGTTTAAGAGAGGTCGCGAAATCTTCCGTTACCGTAGATTCATCGAAACCGCCCACTTCATCAAGGGCTTCCTTCCGGAAAACAATATTGGTCCCGCAGCAGAACATAGCTTCCTGAGAACTTTTGCCTCCGCAGATGTATTCGTAAAAAACCGCCTGCTGGAAAGTGGCCGCTTTTGCCACGCGGCTTTCCCCCGCGTTTGTGTAGAATTGCGGCGTCTGGACAAAAGCGAGCTTTTCGTCGCTTTCCATTATGGGTACTATTCTGTTAAGAAATTCCGGAAGCGGACACTGATCGGCGTCAAAAATAGCGATATATTTATGGCGCAGAGTTTTGAGGCAATCGTTAATTATTCCGGCTTTAGCCCCATGCCTCTTTTCCCTTCTAAAAAGTTTAACCCCAAGATCTTTTGTTATCTCTTCCGCTTCTTTTTTGTATTTGTCATCCGTGCTGTCATCAAGCAGATATACCTCTTTATTCCTGTATTTAAGATCGGAAAGGCTTCTTAATGTGTCCTCGAGAACTTTTTTAGGTTCGTGCCTGGCAGCCACAACCACGGCTACGGAAGGCTCCATAGACAGTTTCTGATGAGCTCTATTTTCCAGATCTTCTTTGATCTTGTCCGAATTATAGGCCCTGCTGACGTTAAGTATATACCCTATGCCGTGTACAATTATGAAGAATTCTCCAAGAAGAAGCAATAATGCCGATGCCATGTCAGGCCCCGAATATCCGGAGTACCCGACAAAAACGGCCCTGACAACGACATATACCACTATCGACACGACGGCCATCAGGCCCGCCGCGTCCACAAGCATTCTTTTTTTCATTTTTTGTTCGCGCCTCAGTTCCGTGCCCGGGATTTTCCTAAAAATAATATCTCGCGCCTACAACCACCTCGCTTTCCTTATACACCCCGGCGCTTGAGCCCATGCAGGATCCTCTTACGTTAAAGTTAAGTTTTTTTGTCACGTCCCAGTTCGCTTCCCAGGAAAATTTGTGTCCCGCTATATACTGGGAATCCACCGCAAGATCATATTTCAGGTCATAATAAATATCATTAGCCCCGAAAAAGATTTCCTCTTTGTTGAGAAAGTGCCTCCAATTAACAGTAAACATGTTCGTAGAAAAACCTTTGGGTGAAAAGTACCGGAAAACCTTATCCCGGAACTCCTTGTACACATATCTGTATCTTACGCTAAGGTTCCCGGGTTCGAGTGTAATGTCGTAATGTATGTCTATGGACGGTTCATGCAGAAAATTACCGTCCGAATAGGAGGCGAACATATATTCACCTCTTACCTTAAGACGGTTAGTGATGTCAAAGGCAAGGACGTTCCTGAACTTGTTGCGAACGAAGTTCTTTTGTATAACCTCGCTGTTATTCTCGAGCCTTTCCCTGTCATACATGAAAAGGATTTCTCCATGGTCAAGCAGTCTTTGCGCGAACTCCCCTCCGAATAGATGAACGTATTCCTCGGGCCCTCGAGAATAACCCGCAATACCGTAATAACCTCCCGCTCTCCAATCTGGTCCTTCGAGATATGATATTTTCAGTTTACCTTCATTTTCTATGGTATGGTCGTGGTCCTGGTAATCTCTCTTTCTAAGGGCATAATCCGCGTCAAGGAACAGTTTAGATGAAAGGGGGATCCTGGAATTCACGGAAAATTCCTGTATTCTCATATCCATATCCCTTCCCGCGGAATCCGCCTCAAAATACCTGTAAGAGGGCGCGAGCGCAACATGTTCTGAAATAAGCACCGCTTTTTCCTTTCCTTCCCGGGCGCGGAAGTGAGCGGGATCTTTCACGAGTATAATGTTATACCACGCTATGGAACTATCCCACATGGACTGGTAAGCATAGACCTGGCTCAGGTCGAACATCGCTTCCAGATTATCCGTCTCTTTTCTTAACAGTTCTTCGTAATTTTTTATGGCCTTTTTTACTCTACCCTCCCAGTTTGCCTTTTTCGCTTCCATTTCAAGCAAGACTTCATCCTCGGGCGATATCTTCAAGATCTCTCTGTACTCTTTTTCGGAGTCGCCGTACTTTCTCGCCCAGCCCAGAACCCTGGCCTTTTGCCTGTGTATTTCAGGGTCATATTTTTTCACAAGTATCTCATCATAAAGATCGAGAGCCCTTGAATATTGCCTGTCCCAGCTCAGAACATCCGCGAGTTTTTCTTTAACTTCCATGTCGTCATTTTGCTCAAGTATCTCCAAGTAGGCTCTCTCGGCATCCCTGAACTTTTTACCATAAGCGTAAGTGTCGGCAAGCATTACCCTGGCTTCATAAATGTCTTCCTCATCCGGACTTTGCGCCATTATTTTTTCAAGCTCCTGTTCCGCCGAGGCATTGTCTCCCGAATACAGGAATATTCTGGCCCGGATCATTGAAGCGCGGAACGAAGGCCTTATTCCTGCCGCTTCATTCGCAAACTCCAGAGCCTCAGTGTACTTGCCCTGCCATAAAAGCGTCTTGCTGAGTTTCAGCAAAATATCTTCGTTTCTTTCTCCTGTCCCGACAAGCTCTCTGTAATACTTCTCGGAACTCCCGAAATCCCCGCTCCACGAATAAACCTGGGCTATTTTACCAAGAACCTCTCTATTCTCAGGATCTGCTTTAAGAACCTTCCCGTATTCTTCTATCGCCCGGGAATACCTTTTTTCCCAGCTTAGAAGTTCGGCAAGCGCTATCCTCGCTTTTATATTAAGAGGCTCGTTTTCGACTATCTCTTCATAAGCCGATATGGCTTTTTCATTTTGCCCGCCGGCAAGATATGTTTCCGCAAGAAGAGCCAGGGCTTCCTGTTTTTTATCTGTCCCTTCGGCAAAAGAATTAAGCCCCGCGAAAATAAGTACCGCGGCGGTCAAAAAGCGAGCCAAAGAGCTTTTCCTACTCATCCAGCACCTCCAACAACTTTTCAAGGACTTTTGAAGCCTCTTTGCTGTTCCCAGAATAATAAAGGGCCCTTCCGAGGAGCAGTAGGACATCTTTATCTTCCGGATATCTTGATGCCATTGCTCTGAGAAGGGTTTCCGCTTCTCCGTATCGCTTGCTCCATAAGTACATCTCAGCAAGTTTTTTTTCGGAGGAAAAATCACTTTCAAACCTGAGTTTTTCCCGGAGAACGCCGATAGCCGCATCATGCTCTCCGCTCCAGGCATAAGCATCAGCAAGATCTTCAAGTAAAGACGCGTTCTCCGGGTCTTTATCGACAGTCTCTTGAAGAAGGGGTGCCGCCTTTTCCGGAGCCTCGGTCCACAAATATGACAGGCCGAGATCTCTCGCGGCCTTTTTTGATGAGGGATCCTCTTCCAGCGCCGTTGCGAAAAAAGGTATGGCTTTCCGGTATTGTCCCGCGGTAAAAAACCCGCGGCCTATATGATAGTTAATTGAAGATCTTTGGGTTATATGGTAGGTTACTGACGTTAAAACGGCTACAACCAAAAATGCTATGACGATAAGAAACTTCCTCATACTTTCAATTCCAGATTACAAACCTTGAAATCCGGCGCGGGAAACCAGAGTATCATTTCTTCCGGGAAAACCTTCTCTTTAAATATTTGTCGATCTCTTCTATAGAGCTGAAAACATGCTCATGCCCGAAATCATCGTCTCCTCGCTCACAATCATAAATAGAATGTTCCCTGCATACAAGCGGCCTTTTTTCGTAAATACCGCATTTATGGTCTTTTGTCAGAAACCTGCATTCATTGGCAACGTCAAGGAACCATTTTCTTTTCTCAACAAATACTGTCACATTTTTATGCGTCAGATACCACCTTATTTGCTCGAAATCCTGATTTGTCCTGGGCGTATCTATCTGAAGAGCAAAATACCTGCAGCATTTAGCCCGGCACTCGCCGCATAACGAACCGGTCGGTTTTTTACTGGACCTGCCGCTTTTTTTCACTTTAGTGGCCTTTCACCTCGGGTTTCACTTTTTGAGAATTTTTTTCCTTCTGCGAGGCATCTATGCGTTTGCCTCTGGCAAGGTAATTTGTATGCAGCAGTTTATGACTTAGAACGCCGCAAGGACCGTCCGTAAAAAATTCTTTGTACATAGTTTTTATTATAGGGTTATCGTGGGATTTTCTGTACTCCAAAGTCATGTCCTCATCATATATTGCTTTTGCCCGAGCCTCACGTATTTCGGGTGTTGTGGGAACCGGCTGGCCTCCGCCGCCGAGACATCCTCCGGGACAGGCCATGATCTCCACAAAATGATACCCGTCCAATTCTCCTGCAGAAAGCATTTCCATTATTTTTTTGGCATTAGCCGTACCGTGGCCTACAAGCACCTTAAGCACCGCCCCTTCCAGGAATTTCCATTCCGGGAGCGCCCGTTTAATGGGAAGTTCCGCTTTTCTGATACCTTCCATTCCACGGAGAGGCTCTATGCAAAGATCTTTGAACGGAACCGGCTCACCCGTAACTATCTCGTAAGCGGTTCTTATCGCCGCTTCCATTACTCCGCCTGTCGCCCCGAATATGAGCGCCGCGCCAGAACCTATCCCCAGAGGATCGTCAAAATCGGTTTCGGGGAGATTAGGCAGGTCAAGGCCGGCTTCCTTTATCATTTTGGCAAGCTCTCTTGTTGTAAGAGCGTAATCCACATCCTGGAACCCGGAACTATCCATCTCGGGCCTTTCGCATTCGAATTTCTTTGCGGTACAAGGCATAAGTGAAATACTCACTATCTTGGAAGAATCTATGTTGTTCCTTTCGGCATACCATGTTTTTACGACAGCTCCGAACATCTGCTGGGGACTTTTTGCCGTGGACACATGCGCCAGTTTTTCAGGATAGAAGTGTTCTATGTATTTTACCCACCCCGGGGAACATGATGTTGTCAAAGGAAGAGCAACCGCCGGATCCTTATCGACAAGCGCTTTTTTAAGCCTTAAAAGAAGCTCTGTTCCTTCTTCCATTATGGTAAGATCCGCGGTGAAATTGGTATCGAAGACCTTATCGAACCCCATTCTCTTGAGCGCAGTATTCAATTTTTTTGTCACACATGTTCCGGGAGGAAGCCCGAACTCCTCTCCAATGGCGGCGCGGGGAGACGGCGCGGTCTGAATAATAACATGCTTGTCGGGATCGTCTATGGCGTTCCAGACAACCCCGGTATCGTCGTTCTCCCTTAAAGCCCCTGTAGGACAGCGGTTTATGCATTGCCCGCAGTTTATGCAGATAATATCCGCCATGGGTTCGTCCCTGAAAGTAGCTATTTTTGTTTTGGCGCCCCGGTTTATGGCCTCAAGCACTCCCACTTCCTGAAGATCGATACAGCTTCTCACGCATCGTTTGCAAAGTATACATTTATCCATATCCCTTACCACCGAATAACTCGATTCGTCCACCTTGTACCTTGGATTGTCTATATGTCCGAATTTATATTCCGTAACTCCGTATTCTTCCGCAAGGTCCTGAAGTTCGCATTTGCCGTTCTTCTTACAGGAATAACACTCTCCGTAATGGTTTTTAAGAAGCAGCTGAATAATGTTCCGTCTTGCCCGTCTCACTCGCGGCGAAGAGGTCCTCACAACAGTGGTATCGAATACCGGATAAGAACAGGCGGCCTGAAGGGTCCTTTGGCCTTCTACTTCCACTATACATACCCTGCATACCCCCACAAGACAGAGATCGGGATGATGGCATAAGGTGGGTATACGCACTCCCGCTTTAGCGGCGGCGGCAAGAATAGTTGTTCCCATAGGAACCCTCACATGCTCGTCATCTACCGTGACCTTTACGGACCCTCCCAGGGACGAAGTGTCCACATCGTCCACTTTTTGGGACCTCTGACTTATCGGCGCGCGCGATGTTCCTTCGCTGAACGGTTTCTTTGTCATAAGACGTATCTCCCTTTTTTTTAATATCTCAGCTGAAATTTTCTACTATCGAAAGAAACGCGTTAGGACTGGTCTGTCCCAACCCGCACTTGGAAGCAAGCTGCATTGTCTCCGCAAGAGAATACAAGGTGGCCTTATCTTTTTCCGACAGACCCTCTTTCCTGGATCTCCGCCAAATTTCGATCAGAACGGGTATTCCTTCTCTGCACGGAGTACACTGCCCGCAGGATTCTTCCTCGAAAAATTTAAGGAAATTCCCGGCCATATCCATCATATTCCGGGTCTTATCGAAAATTATAACCGCGCCGCCCGTAGGAATATCCTCGAACGAGATCTTTCTGTTAAAATCTTTTTCACCGATGCATATCCCGGAGGCTCCTCCTATCTGAACGGCTCCGGTATTCTTAGCGCCGGTCATTTTCAATATTTCGTCCACTCCAGTGCCAAAACGTATTTCATATACCCCGGGCTTATCGCAGTCGCCCGAAACGCTTATAAGCTTGGTTCCCGCCGATCTTTCGGTGCCGATCTTTTTGAACCATTCGGCTCCTTTGATGATTATATGAGCCACCGCCACGCATGTTTCCACATTGTTAACAACGGTCGGATCTCCCATATATCCCGTATTTACCGGAAAAGGAGGCCTGTTACGGGGCTCTCCCCTGTTTCCCTCGAGCGATTCTATGAGCGCCGTTTCTTCTCCGCACACATAAGCCCCGCTGCCGAGACGTACCTCTATGTCAAAATCAAACCCCTTGCCGAATATATTCTTCCCGAGAGCATTGTCTTTTCGCATCTCATCAAGGACTTTCTCTATCCCCGGAAGAAAAGACCGGTACTCTCCTCTCATGTACAATATGCCTTTGCCCGCGCCTATCGCGAAGGCGGCTATGGCCATACCCTCAAAAACGGTCTTAGCGTATTCGCTTAAAAGAACCCTGTCTTTGAAAGTCCCGGGTTCCCCTTCATCGGCATTACAAACAACATACTTGTTCTCCGCCTGAGCGGCGGCAGCAAGGTTCCATTTGACTCCGGTGGGGAACCCCGCTCCGCCTCTTCCCTTTATTCCCGAAGACCGGACTTCATCCAAAACAAATACCCGGCCGGAAGAAAGCGCCTTTTTGAGGGCTTCATAGGGTTCCACGGCGCTGAGCAATGCCTCTCCCTGCATTTTCTCAGTCCCCGGTTTGTATTCCCCCGGCAAAAGATCTTTTCCCTTTTTACACTCGTCTATTATCTGCGGCACTTTATCCGGGGACACTCCTCCCACAAGCCTGTCCCCCACCATTATGGCCGGGGCATGATCGCACATACCTATACAGCTCGACGATTCAAATGAAAACTCACCGTCCGGAGTAGTTTCGCCGTCCTTTATTCCCAGCTCTTTTTCAAAAGCCTCTATCACCTGCCTGCTATCGGCGCATTCACAGCTTGGACAGGTCGATACCCTTATATGGGTTTTCCCCTGTTTTTCCGTCCTGAGAAAAGTATAGAAAGTAACCACGGAATATACCTCCACCGGATGTATGCCGAACTCATCCGCCAGGTCCTGCATTGCATCGTCCGAGATATAACCCTTCTCATCCTGTATCTTCTGAAGCGCGGGAAGAAGTTTTGTTCGAGTCTCGTCACAAACAATAGTTTCCACACCGTTCTTCATTTCCTTTTTGTCCTTTGCGCAATTCTTGGCCATAAAATTCCCCTTTATCTTCAGGTTGGATTATCTGTTAAGTATCTTGTCTATTTTGTCCAGAAAGATCTCCGGAGAGACCGGCTTTTCGATAAAATCGTCGCATGGGAGGACAGAGTCGCACTTACCGTAAGAATATCCCGTTACCTTCCCAACCCCGCTAAGCATAACTATGGGTGTTTTTATTTCCTGTTTGCGAAGTTTATTCGCGAGGGCTATCCCATCGTCGGGGTTGACCATCATTATGTCGAGCAGTATGAGATCGGGAGCTTCAGACTTTATTTTTTTCTCTCCTTCTTCCGGATCATTAGCGGTAACTACCATATGCCCCTTTCTTGCCAAGATAGCCGTAGCGGCATCCAAAAAATCCTGGTCGTCGTCTACCATAAGTATTTTTGCCATATCCTGCCCCCTTTGATCTTACTTGTTGAGCCGTTGTCCCTCGAAACCTGTTATCTTCCGCCGCAGCGTCTTTCCATAGCAAAGGTATCTAAATTTCATCTCGCGATAGAATTACATTATAGCCTCTCTAAGACTCATGTCAATTCGTATCGTTTGATTTGTTTCTTGAACATCGTGAAAAATGTTGCCATACATTTTGTTTCGTTATATAATCCTCGTATCGATCATCGAAAATCAATTCCGGGAGAACGTACATGCCGTTCAAGAGATCTAAAAAACCAACATGCTGCGAAAAATGCCAGAATTACTGGACTTGCGAAACCAAATGGTATCGGGGTGAGCACAACAAGGTAAATGTGTGCTGTTCTCTTTGCACTTTCTACACGAAGTGCTGGGAACCTCTTCTGCCGGCGGCAAAAAACAAACGTTCCAAAAAACGGTAACATCCTTTCCTCTTCACATTATTTTCCTCAAGCAGAGTTTTCAAATGCATATTACGTTTTTGTGCGGGATGAAAAATGGAGCCCGCAAGTGGAGTCGAACCACCGACCTAAGCATTACGAATGCTTTGCTCTACCAACTGAGCTATGCGGGCCTTTATCTTTTGACAAATTAAGGCTGTTCCGGAAATACCAGAAGACCGCGCAGGATCTTATTTCTTTTCTTTAAAACTTTCCGTAGATTCTAATATGGGCTGGTACCCGTTGGGCCAGGGAATAAGGAACGTGCCAACCTCAACAAGCCCTGTCGCCCCCTTAACAATAAACCTGGAAAGACCCTCTAAAAGTCCATGAGAGGTACCCGCGAGAAGGCCGGTCCCCGTTCTTTTTTCGGTTACAGAGTAAAGTATCTCGCCGGGAGACGACAAGATGTTCCATAGTCCCGTGTTGAGTTTTTCTACTGGTCCCGGCTCCGATGAAGCAAAAGCGCAAGGACTTAACATAAGTGAGAAAACAATAACAAAAGCGGTCAGTTTTTTCATTTTACCTCCATGTTTAAGGACATTATCCCCCACCTAAAAACCTCAATAGATTTTATACGCTGAACCGGTTTTTTGCAAGAGGCCTGTCTCCCTCGTCACACCGATGCCCTTACCGCCATGTCTCCGAAATTTTCAATATCCCGGATAGGCTCACATCGCACGGAAAGAAGAAGATCTTTTATCAAGTCTCCCAAAAATTCCGCTTCTTCGCCTCCGCTTTTTGCGCTTATACCGTCTTCGAACTTTGCGATATCCTCGAACAATGCCCCGTCGTGAAATACGGGAACATTCACTCCTCCCGCTATCACACCTTCGCCATACGCAGACACTTGGAACCCTAACAACAAGATAAGTAAAGCCGTTACCTTCATGCTTACCTCCCCTTGTGTTCCAGTCCTCCCAAGACTGCCTTTACTCAAATAACACATTTATTATACACCACGCCCGTCAAAAGATAAATGTGATTTTTGAAACGGTTTTTGACAAGTGATTTTTGGCTTACCCTCTTTTCCGTTCTCAAGGGGGTTCTGCAAAATGGACTTTTATACCATCTTTGCGAGGAACGAACGAAGTGAGTGACAAAGCCCTTCGTCTCGTGGCTATAGGTACGGCTCAGGATTTCGGCAGACTTGGCATAGGGCCGAATCCCTTCGTTTCGTGGGAACATACGAGGCTCAGGATTTCGGCAGACTTGGCATAAGGCCGAAGCAATCTCCCTCCAACGTCTTTGCGAACCCGCCAAAGGCGGGTGAAGCCCTTCGTTTCGTGGGAA
>JBAYES010000036.1:0-20810 GCA_041667545.1 Candidatus Omnitrophota bacterium
ATCTTTGCTGAACCCGGCGATGAGACGACACTGGCCTCTATAAGGATAAAACAACGCGCGTACCGCGAGTATAAGATGAAAAATGGGATACGCCTTAAGGAGTATTCGGTGGAAGAGAGGATCCTTCCCGACATTGCGGGCTACTATAAATTGAGCTGGGAATCCTTTCGCGGCTTTATGGATGAGAATTATGACGAGTTCCATAAAGACCCGGAGAAGTTCGCTATCGGGGATATAACGAATATCGAAATAGAAGGCGAGCTTCCCGTAGCCGACCCGGCAAAACCCGCTCCGGATATGACGGCGAAGAAAGGCGCACCGGACACCGACGCTCTCCGCCGCGAAACCGCGCTTCGTGAAATGAACAGTCTTCTCGACGCCGGCGGGTCTATTATTGAAAGATTCTTGAAAGATAAATTCGGCCTCGATCCCGAAAAGGATGTTGAAGCAATAGTAATAATAGCAAAAGGATGCGCTAAACAGAATGGAGTGGGAACGGCAAGATACTTTCAACACTTTGATCTTAACCACGTAGACCATTTAAATGAAATAGTTGAGATAGCAAAAGAATGCGCTAAACAGAATGGATGGGGAACGGCAGAAAACTTTCAATGCTTTGGTCTTAACGCCTGGGACCATTTAAATGATATCGCCGAGATAGCAAAAGAATGCGCTAAGCAGAGTGGAGGGGGGACGGCAAGATACTTTCAAAACTTCGGTCTTAAGGCTCGGAACCATTTAAAGGAGATAGTCGGGATAGCAAAAGAATGCGCTAAACAGAGTGCAGAGGGAACGGCATATAACTTTCAAAACTTCGGGCTGTCGTTTAAAGACACAGAATCATTCATTAAGGCGCTTAACAATATTAAAGTAAAGGAAAACTGGTCGCTGGTACTTGAGGGCATAGGTGAAGAGACGGGTTTTATGCCGACTATAGACGATTGGAAAAACCTCGTCATCGCTGAATCCGGCGATGAAATGACACTTGCTGCTATAAGAATAAAACAACGCGCGTACCGCGAGTATAGAATGACAAAAAATGGAATACATCTTAAAGAGTACCCGGGAGAAGAGACGATCCTTCCCGACATCTCGGGCTACTACAAATTGGACTGGGGATCCTTCCGGGACTTTATGGATGAAAACTATGACGAGTTCCACGAAAACCCGGAGAAATTCTCTGGTATAGATATAGTGAACATCTTAACTGAAGACGAGCTTCCCGATGCCGACCCGGCAAAACCCGCCCCGGATATTCGCGTACTTCGTGATCTATTTGATTCCGGGGAACTTGTAAAATGCCTTAAGGAGGGAATATTCTCCTTAACGTTTGATGCCAAACTGGTATTGGCTTTTGATAAAGATCTGGCAAAGTGGCAGGACGGGCAACCATTGGGGCGTTTAATAGATACTTTTGAAAGACTTAAAAAAGATCCGGCGTATAAAAAAATGCTTAAAAATTTAGTAATAATAAACGAAGAGTCCGAAATGCTTAAACAAAAGGTCAGAGTATATGAAAATGACAGCTCTGCCCGTGTATTCATGTTCGCTGCCACGGGGTCAAAAGAAAAAGTCTCGGATGTGGGGACGTTCGTAAAAAGCGTATATATAAATGAGGAGGGTTTTAATAATAAGCCGGGCGCGTATTATCCTCTTCCTGAAATAGTCGTATTGAGTATTTCCGAATATATAGACAAAAGATTAAAAGAAGGCGAAACTTTAGAGACCCTCGATATAAACGGCAGGAGAATGCATTTAAGTGAAATGAATATAGAGTACGTACGTACTGATTCCGGCATATTGATCTTTAAATTACTTCCTTCAGCTGAAGAACATGATTTGAGGGATCTAATTAAACGTTATGCGAGGATAGGTCCTTTTCTTAAATCTGTGTAATTGTGTAATGCGGTTTTAATAAGACTTTGCTTTATGAGAATTCTGCTCTCAAATTCTCCCCACCACAAACGTCCGATAATGTATGTTATGTTAACTTGATGTGCTGAGAAGTTTAAGTCGAACTTTCACGCTTGTTATAGTAAAATTTAGTCTTTAAGCCTGGATCTGCGAACCTTTGCGCGTCCTGCAACAAGCCCCACGGGAACGAAATCCCGCTGTTCTCAGCATTGCGCCTCGCGGCTTTCAACAGCATACTCTTGTTTTGTAACATTTCAGTTCTCCGCAGTAATGTAGTGTCTCCCGTCCGTCTTTGCGAACCCGCCGAAGGCGGGTGAAGCCCTTCGTATCGTGATAAATGCTGTGGCTCAGGATTTCGGCAGACTTAGTAGATGGCCGAATCCCTTCGTTTCGTGGGAACATACGAGGCTCAGGATTTCGGCAGACTTTGCATAGGGCCGAAGCAATCTCAATAAATACAATAAGTTATGAGATCACTTCGTCGCCCTGTACCGTACGGTACAGGGCTCCTCGTGACGACGGTGTAGGAATTTACTGCAGATGACTGAGATCTTACCTTGTTTTTATTTAACGAAAATTGGGAGGCTTAGCCACCGACAGTTTTTTTATTTTGCCCCCAGTAGGTATAATATCTCGAAAAAGCTCAAAAAACGCTCCCGTGGGACATAAAAAAACACACCAGAACCTTGGAATAAAAAGAGAAAAGAATAAAGAAAAACCGGCAATAAAAACAACAAGTTCTCCCGCCGTGGTAAAAGCGAAAGCTGCAAACGGCTCAATTTGTGAAAAGGACGCGAATGGAAAAATTAAAATTGAGCCGGCTACCGCTAAAAGAACGGCATACCTTATTTTCGAGAGAAAAAGGAACAATCTTTTAGATATTTTTACTTTCCAGGGAAAGATCTTTCCGGCAAATTCCTGCATTGCTCCAAAAGGACAAATGTAATGGCAATAAAGAGCCTTCCCCTTCACCACCGAAACAAATATCGTAGCCATCGCTATCATTAAGAGCCCCGCTGTGGCTACCGTGAATACTCCCCTTACTACCCATCGAATGATAAGATCGATAGATATAAGCTCGGCTCGCGCGAAACCGAGCCATATCAGAGAAAAGAGAAGAATAACCGTTCTTGCCTTTTGTTTCCCTGGGAAATCCATCACCGCTGTAAAAAAAGCGGCAGCTACTATCAGAAAAGTAATAGCGATACTGAAGGGAATGTGAGCAATAGCCCGGCGAATATTATCGAAACGTGACTCTGAGGGTATCTTTGCGGACAGCAGACCCTCTTCTTCCCTTTCCGCTTTTGAGTCAGCTTCAAGAGCTGTAAGCGTATGACGGATGGAACAGATCACGGACTTAGATGTAAAAGTAGCTCCGGTTACAGCGTCAATGTCTTTTTGTGAGGCCTCTCTGAGATGAAGGCCGTGAAAACTTTCAAGAAGCCCCGAAGCTCTTACCGCCTGGTCAAAAGCCGGAGTTTCCGAATTTTTTAAGAGATGTGTTCCGACTATCACATCGTCACCTGACACGGCTATGAGAACGGGGGTTGGACCGGCATACCCGCTAATATGGCTGGAGGCAGGCAATGTCGAAATAAGACCTCCTATGAGCTTCCCGGAAGGGTCAAATACCTTGATATTTCCCTGAAAATCATTGTCCACTCCTATGAACTCCGCGTCGGTGAAAAATTTTTTTACGGGCGAACCTGGAGAGATAACCGCGTCTACTGAAAATTCATCCGTGGCAATGACCCCGGAAATATAGTGCCGAAGCACCACTATTATTGAGATTGTCAGGACAACTTTAAAAAAACGACGGTATTTAAGCGGAAACGTCATATTGTTAAGGGAAAACTTCGCGGTTTTTTTAGTTATATTCAGGCAATTCCGACGTTCCAGCAACACCATCGCTGATCGCCGCCTCCGCTACGGCTCTGGATTCCCACGCGCGTATACGGCTGTCAAAGGGCGTGGGAATAAGATAATCACGGCCAAACTCAAAATCCCGGCCATACGCCTTTTTTACCGATCCCGGGACATTCCCTGCTCTTGCAAGTTCCGCGAGAGCGCGGCTCGCGGCGATCTTCATACCCATAGTTATGCCTGTAGCCCTTACATCAAGAGCTCCTCTGAAAATAAACGGGAACCCGAGCACATTGTTTACCTGATTGGGATAATCCGATCTTCCCGTCGCTATCACGAATTTCCTTCCCCTCATACATTTCTCTACTTTTTCGGGCAGTATTTCCGGAACAGGGTTAGCCATCGCAAAAATGGCCGGGTCTTCCCCCATAGATGATACCATTTCCTCGCTAAGGCACCCTGCCGTTGAAACGCCAATAAACACATCCGCGCCCTTTATAACGTCTGAAAGGTTTTTTGCCTGCGTAGATACGGCGTGTCTCCTTTTAAAACTGGTAAGATCCGAGCGTTCTTCACTTATAACACCTTTTGAGTCGCAAATTACACAGTTTTTTACACCATCGGCTTTTATCATATCGGCTATTCTCAGTCCAGCGGCGCCGGCTCCGTTTATCACAACTTTAAGCTCGCTGTTCTTCTTCCCGGAAATAATACAGTAATTCTGCAAAGCTGCCAGGGTTATTATCGCAGTTCCCCATTGATCGTCATGAAATACCGGGATATCAAGCAGTTGGTCAAGCCTGTCTTCTATCTCAAAACATGCCGGAGCGGTTATATCTTCCAGGTTTATCCCTCCGAACATACATGATATCTTAAGAACAACATCGATGAATTTTTCAACATCTGTCGCGCCTTGCTCATTAAGAACTCCTTCGAGCGGAACAGGCCATCCGTCCACCCCGGCAAAAGCCTTAAAAAGGACTGCCTTGCCTTCCATGACAGGGATCGAAGCCAATGGCCCTATATTCCCGAGACCGAGCACGGCCGTGCCGTCAGTTACTACGGCGACAAGGTTTCTCTTGGATGTAAATATTCCCGCTTTTGAAGGATCTTCTCTTATCGCGTCGCAAACAAGGGAAACCCCGGGGGTATATGCCATACTAAGATCCCTCTGGCTGTTTAATGGCCTTAAAAGCTCAAGCCCTAACTTACCACCCAGGTGATACTCAAAAACATCTTTCTCTGTAAACATTGGTTTATTTGCTGTCATGGTCACCCCTTTCAATAATCTTCTTAGGCAAAAAAATCACGATCATTCTATCATTTTAGAAAAGCTATTACAAAGATTATATGGGGTGGCATATTGTCAAGAAAGTTGATGACTTTTTATTTTTAAACAGGTGGATACCTACTGTAAAGATCCGTAGCTCTACAACCCTGGCATTCAGTCGATTGGACAAAAGTCAGCAAGAAATTTTATTCTATCGTGAGTTGTAATTAGATATTCTACGCGTTGGCCGCATGGACCTCGAAAAATGCCTTGACTATTCTGGGGTCAAAAAAAGTACCTGAATACTCTTTAATTATGGACAGAGCGTCATTCCTGGGAAGAGCTCTGCGGTAAGGGCGATTAGATGTAAGCGCCTGAAAAACATCTGAGAGGCTCACGATACGGGCTCCCATGGGGATTTCTTCTCCTTTCAATCCGTTGAGGTACCCTTTGCCGTCATATCTTTCATGATGGTGAAGAACAATGGGAATTACTCTCTTAAGAGGATGCACATTTCTTATTATTTCCGCGCCTATACGCGGATGCTGTTTTATGACCTCTCGTTCATCTGTCGTAAGCGCATCTGGCTTGAGAAGAATACTCTTGTCTATCCCTATTTTCCCGACATCGTGAAGAATGGAACCAAGCCGCACATCCCTTACCGCATCCTTACTAAGCCCCATATGCTCCGCGATAGAAACTGCGTATTCACTCATCGCGGTAGAATGCTCCTGTGTGTAATTGTCTTTGCTCTTTACAGCGCGGGCAAGAGCGTTGACAAATTCAACGGTATAGGGGTACTCCCCTTTCATTAGATTGTCGGGCAAAATATCGTCCGTCAAGAGCGAGTTCGGAGAACAGATGAGAACTGACGGGGACGCCACCGCCCTTGCTTCCGCAAGCTTATCTATAACTCTCCCGATCAGCTGTTCGGGAGTTCTGGCATCCTCACAATGAGGGAACCCACCCAAGACCATACGCGCTGGGAGATTGACTTTCAACCCTGCTTCCTTTAATCCAAAATCATGCTCCGCAATGTTCAAAAAAACACGACGTGACCACTTAAATGCTGTTTTAATATCGGTTTCCGGCATAAGAATAGCTATCTCTGCGCCTCCAAAACGGCAAACTACAAAATTTCCATGAACAGAGTTCTTGACGAGCACCGCCAGTTCTTTAAGAAAACGATCACCGTTGATTGTTCCGTATGCGGAATTGACCGAATTATAACGGCCGATATTAAGCATGGCAAGTGAAACAGAACTATCATTTTCAACTGCCTGATAAAAACACCTTGTCAGTTCCGATATCAGGTGGTGATAGTTGAACAGCCCCGTCATATGGTCGAGCTTTGATCCTTCCTTGATGCGTTTCTCGACATTACGCACATATCTCGCTTTTTCCGTCACAACTTCCCGCAAAGCATGGAGATCTGTCTGATCTACACCGCTTAAAATAAGAACCTTTTCGCCTCCACTGCCCGCGTTATCAGCAATGTATCCGGACCATTTGACATGTCTAACCCTTCCGTCCTTGGAAAGTAAAGCCGTTTCTTTGCCGTCTATGGAATTTTTTTCTAAAAATACAGATCTTAACTCATGTAATGCCATTGAAACATCAGGATTATTTTGATCTTTAGGCGTGAAAACCGGGAGCAAAGTCTGCATTCCGAGCTCAACCGCCTCAACCAAGGTAACACCCGTCACTTCCTCTGCCTGCTTGTTCCAGAAAAGTATCTTTCCTTCCGCGTCAATCCCTATTATGATGAGAGGTATCTCATCAATAAAACCGGATCGTAGCATATCAAGTTCGTATCGCCCTCGCATGATACCCCCTTGCCCCTCTATTAAAGTATACTGAGGGACGCGTTTTAAGCAACTTTTGAAATTTTTACCCAACAGGTAGCTCTTTTTTTGATTATTTCTACAGAAATTTCCGTGATACTGCGTACCCGCAGCCGGGTCGTAAGGTGCCTTTTAAGATATGTTCCCTGATGGAAACACAATTAAATGACTGTCCGGAGACTGTTTTTTGAGGTTTCAAGCGGTTCTGGTAATCTTTACATATACATTTACCGTCCTGTGTTCTCTCCAAATTACGGCAGGGGTCGTCTAACGCTCCGCAGCAGTGCCCGCAACGCTTGCACAGCCCTTCAAAGCTTTCCGAAGACATTCGGAGATAATCTATGTAGAGATCAGGGTCGCGGCTTTTCATAAGCAAAAAGATCGCGGAAAATCAAGACGCCCTGTCCTTTTTCATAGCCGAAATAAGCATCCTTGTAAGATGCCCTATCAGCACCACTATATAGAACACAGCTATAATGAACAAAAAAACCGCGAACACAAAAAGAACAACTGATGTAATGCCGACCATAAAAGGCCATGCCAGCAATGTTAAGAGTATAATAACAAGAGCCATGGCGAGCACCGACACCCCGATAACGAAATTTTTAAAAGTTTCCATATGTGTTACCCCCTATTGTCTGCTATCAGCGATCGATACCACTTGTCAAAGCTTTTATGTCGTCATCCGTCATGTTTTTCTTTCTTAGAAAGCTTACTCCGATATCATATGATTCCCCGGGCGTTCCCTCGGAAATTCTTACCACTCTCGCGAAAACGCCCCCTTCGAACTGTATAAGGTCTTCTTCAATTTCGTTACATACATTAAGCATTTTTTCGTCAAGTTTTATCCATATTATCCCGGTAAGAGGGGGTATCGCCGATTCGGCCTCGGACCTGAAAAGAAGTCCGCTCGCGCTTATATTGCGCAGAAGAACGTCTTTTTTGGAAGACAATTTTTCCGCGCTCAAACTTTTGAACTCAATGGGAACTTCATGGTCCACACGTAAAAATTCGCGTTTTTCCTCATGATTTAAATTGTCCATTTTTTCTCCTCGTAGGCTGGGGAATCTGTCAATTTATGTATCCGGCCATTTGATCGTGCCTATATAGCATTCTGTCCTGAGAACATATTACAGGTTTCGCCTTGCAAAATCAACACCGCTTTTAAATATCTGCAGTCCCGAACCTGTAGCCTCACCGGCGAATTCCTTACGTCTCCAATTTGGATGCTGAAGAGAGGACACGTGCCTTTCGGGATGAGGCATAAGTCCCAATATCCTGCCAGTCGCATCGCATATTCCGGCGATATTGTCTTCAGAACCGTTAGGGTTGACCTCGCTTGCACCGATATTTCCGGAGATGTCGGAATACCTGAAAGCCACCTGTCCTTTATTTTTGAGTGTTTTCAGGGAAACAGTATCTTTCATTATGAATTTGCCTTCTGCATGCGCTATGGGAAGAGCTATTACTTCGGGCAGATCTCGTGTCCATACCGATAGGCCATTTTTGTTACTACCAAAACTCTCATTCTTCAGATATACCCATTTAGCTATGAATTTCCCCGAATCATTCAAGCTAAGAGTGGCATCCACCTGGAACTTTTCCGATCGGGAAAGCCCGGGAAGAAGACCCATTTTTACAAGTACCTGAAACCCGTTGCAAATACCTATCACCAGCTTCCCTTCGGAAACAAAAGAACATATCTCTTTTTTAAGGGCGGATCTTATTTCATTCGCCAGGATCTTTCCGCTGGCCACGTCGTCACCGTAGGTAAACCCCCCGGGAATGGCAAGTATGTGAAAACTTTTAAGCGAATTTTTCTTACGCTTCAGTTCTTTTATGTGCATGAGTTCCGTTTGTGAACCCGCAAGCCTTAAAGCATGCTCCGTTTCCAGGTCGCAATTCGTTCCTGCCGTTCTCAATATGAGCGTCTTAATTGTCTTCATTCATTACCCTCAAGATAGGCGTTCTCCATTGATCTTTCAATGCCTCGATTTGCGCGTTTATAACAGTATTTCCCTTAACCCCTTTTATTATAAACGTTCCCGATTCCGCAACTGTTCCAAGAACGCCAAAAGGAAATCCCTGCATTTCTTTCTCGAACGCGGATCTTCCCCGCGCTGGCACCTCCACGATGAACCTGGAATTGGACTCAGAAAATAAAATAACGTCGTCTCTCATTGCCCGTGGAGATCTGGGGACATCGGACAGGGATACTGATGAACCGTACCCTCCGGCAAATAGCATCTCTGAAAGCGCCACCGCAAGTCCTCCGTCGGAGCAGTCATGCGCTGAAACTACAAGCTTATTTGAAATAACTCTTGTTAACCGTTTCATAAGAGCGATCGAGAAAACCGGGTCCAATTTCGGCACTCTCCCGCCCGAAATTTTTCTTTTCATGAAATATTGCGACCCTCCGAGTTCCGGATAGGTGTTTCCCAGCACATAAAGAAAGTTCCCCGGTTCTTTCACGTCCATTGATATGGTTTTTGAAACATCGTCTATCACAGCTATAGCCGATATCAGCAAAGTGGGCGGGATGGACACAACTCCTTTCGGGGTTGAAAACTCGTTATTAAGGCTGTCTTTCCCCGAGATAAAGGGAGTTCCATACACTTTGGCCACATCGTAACACGCCCGGGACGCTCTTACAAGGCCGCCAAGCTGAGCGGGATTTTCAGTGTTTGCCCAGCAGAAATTATCCAAAAGCGCGACTTTTGAAAGATCGGCGCCTACAGCAGCTATCTGCCTCATGGCTTCGTCTATCGCGCTTGCGGCCATCCAGTAGGGATCGATATCGCCGTATGACGGATTTATTCCGGCCGAAACAACAATGCCCTTTTTGCTTTCCGGCAACGGCCTTGTTACCGAAGCATCCGAGGGCCCGTCGTTCGCGGGGCCTACCAGGGATTTAAGGACATTTCCTCCCTGGACCTCGTGATCGTACTGCCGTATGATCCATTCCTTGCTGCACACGTTCCAGGAAGCAAGCACAGATAAAAGATCTTTTGTATAATTCTGTCTATGCTCGGGAAGCAGAGAGGACAATTCTTTTGTTTTTTTCCATGTGGCCTTGCGCGCCGTCTTCGGAAGGCCATCATGAAGGAATTTCATACTTATATCCCCGACAATGTTCTTTTCATAGTAAAGCCTTAGCTTGCCCGTATCGGTAAATTTTCCTATGACAGTAGCTTCGACATCTTCAGCCTCGAAAACAGACATTATTTTTTTTAATTTAGACGGTTTTACCGCAAGCACCATTCTTTCCTGAGCCTCAGAAACCCATATTTCCCAGGGTTTCAGACCCTCATACTTGAGGGGCGCGGCATCTAAGTATACATCGGCTCCGGTTTTTTCGCCCATCTCTCCCACAGCGCTTGAAAACCCTCCGGCGCCGCAATCGGTTATGGCTTCGTAGAGCTCCATGTCACGCGCTTTAAGCAGGGTATCAAGCACTTTTTTTTCGGTTATGGGGTTCCCTATCTGCACCGCGGCAGAAGAGACACTTTCGGATTCATGCGTAAGCACAGCGGAAGAAAAAGTGGCTCCATGTATCCCGTCTCTTCCCGTGCGTCCTCCCACAGAAACTATAAGCTCTCCCGGAGAAACTTTTTTTGACGCGAACTTATGAGGCAGGATCCCGACATTACCGCAATAGACAAGGGGATTCCCTACATATCTTTCGTCAAAACACACCGCCCCGTTAACGGTTGGTATGCCCATTTTGTTGCCGTAATCCCTTACGCCGCTGACAACTCCTTTCATAACACGCTTCGGATGAAGGGCGCCTTTGGGAACTTTGGAAACAGGCGTGTCAGGCGGGGCAAAACAAAAAATATCGGTATTAATTATGGGTTTTGCCCCTCTGCCGGTTCCCATGGGATCCCGCAAAACACCGCCTACCCCTGTTTCCGCGCCGCCGTAAGGCTCGAGCGCCGAAGGATGATTATGAGTCTCAACCTTGAAGCATATGTCGTTTTCAGCGTCAAATCTTATTATGCCGGCGTTATCTTTAAAAACAGACACGCACCATGGTTTTTTAAGCTCTGAAGTGACCTTGACTATGGTCTCCTTGAGAAGATTATCGATCTTTTCGCCATCCATGATAACAGCGCCCATCATGGTCTTGTGCTTGCAATGTTCGCTCCAGGTCTGAGCCAAGGTTTCCAGTTCACAGTCGGTAGGGTTTCTCCCCAGTTCCCTGAAATGATCGCGTATCGCCTTCATTTCGGCCAAAGATAAATACAGCTGTCCGAAAACACTTAATTTTTCAAGCTCCCTGTCGGAAGCGCTCAAAATAGGTATTTCCACCCTGGCAAACTTGTACGGGATAGCCTGTACATCTCGATCGTCACCCTTTGAAATATGCTGGATGACCTTGTTATAAAGAAGTTTCTCCGCTATCAAAGTAATATCTTTTTGAGTAAAGCCTCCTGTAAACACGTATTTTTTTGACGTGACCGCAGACGCGAGGCCTTCCATTCCGGTATCCTTTGCCGCTTTTAAAACGCTTTCCGCGGCCGGGTCCATTACCCCCGGATTATACGCAATCTCGACTATTTTCTTTTTCTGACCCGGCTCTTTTTTGACGGGTGAAAAACTTAAACTGAAGACCTGGGATACTTCGTCGGAAAGGACTTCTCGGGCGAGACGTTCGGCGTCATTCTCTGAGAATTTGCCTCGGATCGTGTAGACCTGAATGTACTCCACATCCAATTTTTTTTTGAAGCCCAGGTCTCTTATGTCCTTTTTTAAATTTTCCGCGACCGCGTCATAGACGCCTTTTTTGTCTCGGACTTCAATACGGGCGTACATTCGGTTAAGGGGTTTTTTGTTGTTCATGCTCGTTATTCCCATTCTATGGTTCCCGGAGGTTTTGATGTTATGTCGAAAACCACCCGGTTAATCCCTTCTACTTCGTTAATAACACGATTCGATATCTCACTAAGCGCGTCATAAGGCATTCTCGACCAATCGGCTGTCATCCCGTCCGTGCTGGTAACGGCCCTCACCGCTATCGCGTCCTCATATGTGCGATCATCTCCCATAACTCCGACACTTTGAATGGGCAGGTAGACCGCGAATATCTGCCATGTTTTTTTGTAAATGCCCCGCTTCTTAGCTATGTCCATTATTATGCGATCGGAGTCTCGGAGAGTATTAAGACGCCCCGCAGTCACCTCCCCGACAATGCGTACCGCAAGACCCGGCCCCGGGAACGGCTGCCTGTTTACCATATCCTCGGGAAGACCGAGTTCCCTGCCGACCTTACGAGCCTCGTCCTTAAAAAGTTCCCGGAGCGGCTCGACAAGCCCAAGACCCATCTTTTCTGGAAGACCGCCTACATTGTGATGGGATTTTATGGTCTTAGAAGGCCCGCCGAAAAAGGACTGCGATTCTATGACATCCGGGTAAAGTGTTCCCTGAGCGAGAAATTTCGCGTTTTTTATTTTTTTTGAAGCTCTCTCGAAGACATCAATGAATGTACGTCCGATAATCTTTCTTTTTTGCTCGGGATCAAGCACTCCCCTTAGTTTCTTTAAAAAAAGTTTTTCCGCGTCAATAACAGTAAGATCCAGCTTAATGTTCTTTTTGAATATCTTTTCCACCCTGTCCCGTTCGCCTTTTCTAAGAAGGCCGTTATCAACAAAAATACAATGCAGGTTCTTCCCTATAGCCTTGTTAATAAGCACAGCGCACACGGAAGAATCTACTCCGCCTGAAAGCCCCAAAATAACGGAATTTTTTCCGACCTGCTCTTTTATCTCTTTTATTTTAGAGTCGATAAAAGCCTTGGCCGTCCACGACCTTCTGCAGGCGCAGATGCGGAAAAGAAAGTTCTTCAGCAGTTTTTCGCCTTCCTCGGTATGGACCACTTCGGGATGGAACTGGACGCCGTAAAGCTGTTTGTCCAGATCCTGAAAAGCGGCGTATGGAGTGTTATCGGTTTTAGCTACAGCTTTAAACCCCTTTGGAAGAATGGTTATCTTGTCGCCATGGCTCATCCATGCGACACTTTCCTTTTCCATCCCTTTGAAAAGCGGACTTGAAAGATCAAACCTGACAGACGCCTTCCCGTATTCGCGGCGGGTGCCGCGAGATACCTTCCCTCCCGTAAGAGCCGCTACGAACTGCATGCCGTAACATATTCCCAGAACGGGGATACCTTCATCAAGAATAAGAGGGTCAACCACCGGAGACATGCTGCCGTAGACGCTGGAAGGTCCGCCGGACAGGATCACGCCCGAAGGAGCGATTGCCCGAACTTCCTCAATGCTTATTCCATGAGGCTTAACAATCGAAAAGACATTATTCTCTCTTATGCGCCGGGCGATCAACTGTACGTACTGCGACCCGAAGTCTATTACAAGTATCCCGTTTCGTTTTTTTGCTGATGTCATTGTGAACTTTCCGCGGGTTTTCGCGTACAATATCAAGAGATATCAGGTGATCTCATTCCATTTTGCTTCAAGATCCGAAGAATTCACCAGGCCGAGAAGATAGGAAGTGAATTCCTCCCCCGTAGCGCCGTCTTTTCTTCCGGTTATAATAACTTTTTTTTCAAGCTGACCCGCCACGTCAAGCGCCATATCTATCCTGTCTGCCTTGCCGGGAAAGCCTATGTGTTTTAGAAGCATGGCACTGGCCCGTATCATGGATGAAGGATCTGCGTAAATATCTCTTCCCTCATCTACCATGCGCGGCGCGCTCCCGTGTATCGCTTCGAACATTGCCCATTTCTTACCTATGTTCGCGCTTCCTGCCGTCCCCACTCCGCCCTGAAGCTGTGCCGCTTCGTCGGTAAGTATATCGCCATATAGATTAGGCAGTACCATTACCTGAAAATCCTTTCTGCGTGAAATGTCTAAAAGCTTGGCGGTCATTATATCTATGTACCACTCGTCCCGTTTTATCCCATGTCTTTCGTACTCGCCGCCTATCCTCTTCGCGACACGGGAAAATCTTCCGTCAGTGGCCTTAACCACATTGGCCTTGGTCACAACCGTTACCCTGGAATATCCGTTCTTTTTTGCGAACTCAAAAGCCATCCTTATCACGCGTTCCGCGCCCTGTTCCGTAATTACTTTAAAATCGATGCTGACATCATCGGACACATCTATTCCCCTGGAACCGAGGATATATGCCCCTTCAGTGTTTTCTCTGAAAAAGGTCCAGTCTACCCCCTCCCGAGGTATCTTAACGGGGCGTACATTAGCGAAAAGGTCAAGCTCACGCCTCATGGCCACATTAGCGCTTTCTATATTGGGCCAGCCGTCGCCTGCCTGGGGCGTGGTAGTAGGCCCCTTAAGTATTACATGACATTTTTTAATTTCCGCAAGGACATCATCCGGTATTGCCTTGCCGCAGGATGCCCTGTTCTCTATGGTAAGGCCTTGTATATCACGGAACTCAACAATACCTTCGGACAACTGTTTTTCCAGAGCGTTCTTAAGCACCTTCTCGGCATGTTTCGAGATAATACGTCCAATTCCATCCCCCCAGCAAATACCTATGACTATGGGCTTTATGCCGGAATAGTCAAGCCATTCCGAGTCTTTTTTCATCTCTTCCACACGATCAAGCTGCTCTTCTATTATCCGACCGAAATGTTCTTTTGCTTTTCCTACCCTATCTGTACGATCCACTATTTTCTCCTGTTCATAATTTCCCATAGGCCGAAAACTCATCCTACCCAGCGATGCCACATTATATTACGGAGAGACCGAAGTTTCAATAAAAAAGGGTTCATCCTCAGGATTACTTTGAATAATAGTCGATGAGTATTCGTGGAAAAGTACTTTCCCGAAGAGAGCTATCTTCCCAGCCGTCTCATAAATTCGTTCCAGGGAAACCTGGTTCCCGGGCATTCAGTCCTGGCTCCCGTAACCTGCCCATGTCCCAAAATACGGCTCTTGGGTATGTTGTAGTATTTCCTAAGCACGTTGACAAGGTGGACAAGAGAATCCATTTGCGCGGCCGTCGGCTGTGTTTTTGAAAAATTACCGACAAGACATATTCCGATACCTTTTTCGTTCATGCTGGAAGCTTTACAATGCGCTCCATCAGTCTGTTTTATCCACCTCGGACCGGTTTCTATCTGACCGTCAGATTTACCCGCGGTGGAATTGTCTATAACAAAATGGTACCCTACTTCATGCCATCCTCTTTTCTGATGAGCCTCATTAAACATCTCGGCACTTCCTCTTTCCGTAGCGCTGTGGTGCACGATGATATATTTCCACTTAGTCGAGGGATACACGGTTATGACATGTCTTCTTGGAGCGGCATCGGGGACATAAAGCCGAGTTCCTATCTTAACATCGTGCACATCGACGATCCGGTTGACCCTTTTAAGCACATCTGGATCCACCTCATACATTTTTGATATACGCCACAGCGTCTCTCCCGGCGCCACAGTATGGTACAAAGCCTGCCGCAGTTCCGGGACAACGGAAGACGGATGGACCGCGACAGGGATCCCGGAAGGCGCCTTCCGGGGGGGCGCCGCGCAAGACGAAAGGAAAAGACATAAGACTATAAGGTGGACAATAAACCTACAGGCACTTTTCGTTCTCATTCCCGGAACCTTTCCATAAAAACCTCATCACTTTCTTTTCTTTCGATCTTTTTTCCAAACTATATCGTCGGACATTTCGTCGTGAAGAGGCCTGTCCGGGGGAATATACGGTATGCCGTCTTCCATCGCCTCAAAAGCATCCTCAGTCATTTCCTCATCAATGTCTCTGTTAAGAAGCCCGCCGTTTTCAGTATCCGCATCATCGTCACTTTCTGCCTCAGGCTCATCCATTATTACAAGATCATCCAGAACATCGTCTATGCCGTCTATATCCATAACTGTCTTCTTTATGAGGTATCGTTCCGCGGCGGATTCCACCGTACCTTTCAGCGCCACTGAAGGGCCTTTTCTGACCTCGACCTCTATCGTATCAGTGTGTACCCCTATATCCTTGAGCTGTTCAAGAATAAGCTCTTTTATCTCTTCGTTAGTCAACCCGGTTAGATCTTCCATTCCCTTCCCCGTGTTACAAGCCTGCTGTACAGGTAGCGGCTCCGTTAATAAAATAACCCGCGTAGAGTATACCACACGATATTCAAAAAACCAGCCCGGCATAGAAAAATTCCGGGATATTGTCGGATTATTCCCCGATGATTTTCACCAATACCCTCTTTTTGCGACGCCCATCGAACTCCCCATAGAAAATCTGTTCCCATGTGCCGAGATCCAGCTTACCATCAGTTACCGCTACCACTACTTCCCTCCCCATTATCTGCCTTTTTAAATGCGCGTCGGCATTGTCCTCTGCCCCGTTATGACGGTATTTGGACACGGGTTCATGGGGGGCCAGTTCTTCCAGCCAGTCGTCATAGTCCCTCAAAAGTCCGCTTTCGTCATCGTTGATATACACCGAAGCGGTTATATGCATGGGATTGACCAGACAAAGCCCCTCTTTTATACCACTTTTTTCAAGAGAATCCTCTACCTTGTCAGTGATATTAATAAATTCCCGGCGAGCCTTTGTGTGAAACCACAGATAATCAGTGTAAGTTTTCATAGATCCCCCTCTTTCCGGTTACATTGAGCGATCTCTTTAGATCCCTCGGCCTGAACAGTGAAAACTCCGTGACATCCCTCTCTTCGCTTTCAGTCCCCTCGCTGTCGCTCGGGACTTCGCAGGACAGGCAGGATGATCAAGGCGTTGCTTCCTTCAGAACTATGGACTATCGACTTTGGACTATGGACTTTCCTCAAAACCGGAGCCGGAGTCCTCCCAGAATGCGGATTTCAGAGACATTGCTTCCTACGGAGACGAAGAATTCGGCGTCTTTCGCGAATACTTTCGAAAAAGTAACATCCATGCCCATTTTTTCGCCCTTCTTATCTTTCAGGGAAACCGTTATATTACGGTTTTCGGCGAATACCTTATCGATACCGAAAATTATTTCTCTTTTTTCCGTAGCCGGACCTTTGATCTCGAAACTTACCTTAAGATCCCGGCTAAATTTCCATATCCCGTATATTGTTACCGTCCGGGAACTCTTCCCGCCTTTGTCTCTCCTTGACGAAACTCCCATTCCAAGCTGATACCTTATTTCTCCCTGTTTCGCCATAATGCTCTTCGTCTGTACAGCCGCTTTAAAGGAAAAGAAAGATGTATCCGTCCCTTCAAGTGAATATACTATACGCGTCCGGTAAAGGTCCCAATGCCCGCGGAAAACAAGTGTTTTCTCTTTTTTGGTTTTTGTTTTAAGTTCGGTAGTGACCATCTTATAAGAAAGTTCATTGTTCGAGCCTATATTCCATATGCCTTGAAAGGTAAGAACATCATACCGGCCGTCCGCCTTAGCAACTCTAAAGGATATTCTGTTCTTACTGTCCGCCGCCCATACTCCTTTAAGTTCTACTGTCCCGTACCTTGTTCCGGAAAGAGCGTCGCAGTGACGTATCCTGAATATCAAGCCCGATGAGGAAGCGGCAAGAATGTCACCTTTTAAAATGATTGTTCTTCCAAAATAAGCCGAATCGGACGCGGAAACCGACAGCTTAAGATCGTACTCGTCGGTAAGGGACCACTTGCCGTCAATTACCGTTTTTCGAGGAATAATGCCTTCAGCGCTACGAGCCAGAAAAGATCTGGAAGACACCGCGGTATCTTTTTCCGAAAAAACTATCCTGTTATACTCATCAAAAAAATTTTTAAGGCGGGTTTCCATGTTTACTTGTTTCCGTTCTCGTTTTTTGAAGAAGTTTCACGCAGGATCCAATCGGCATATTCCTTATCCGCAAATCCAACGGGAAAAGCCAAAATACAGGGCGTTTCGTAACTGTGGCACTCCCGGACCTTCCTGGCAAGCTCGGGAACAAGTGAAGACCGGGTTTTTACTATCATTGTTACCTCTTCCGAGCTTTCCCGAGAACCTTTCCACAGATATAAGGACCGTACCGCGCCGTAAATATTAACGCATGCCCCGAGACGTCCGGACAGTATCTCCTGAGCCAAGTGTTCCGCCTCTTCTATTCCCGACGCGGTTATATATACCAGAGAAATATCAGACATTAGAACCTTTTTTATTCGAAAAATAATGTATAGCTATAGCCGCCGCGGCCGTGACATTAAGCGACTCCGCCGCCGGAGCCATGGGAATATAAAAAACATCGTCCGACCTTTTTGTAACGGCCTCCGAGAGGCCTCTCCCCTCGCTCCCAAAAGCCAGAATTACAGGACTTTCAGGAAGTTCGACTGCGAACATCTCTTTTGCACCGGATCTCTCCGATGTGCCGGAGACCAGATAAAAACCCCGAGTTTTGAGTTCATCAAGCCCCTCCTCTTTTACGGAGAGCGGGTTAACGTCCATTACCGTTCCACTTGACGAACGCACTACTTTAGGATTGTAAATATCGGCGGCCGCCCCGAAAACAAAAACCGTAGAAATGCCGAACGCGGCGGAAGTTCGTATAATAGTCCCGAGATTTCCAGGATCCTGGATCCCGTCGCAAAGAACTATCAGTTTCCCTTTCAAAGAAGAGTTTTTCTCCGGCATTTTTATGACCGCGAGTATCCCCTGCGAATTGCTCAATGAAGAAAGTTTTTCAAATTCCGCCGCGGCCGTCCTCCACAGTCTCACCTTGTTCTCCATGCAAAGGGATATTATCTCACGGACCATAGGAGCACCGACAACTCTTCCCGACACAAAAACCGAAACCACATCTCGGCGTTTGTTCAATGCGTCTAAAACTATTTTCGCGCCCTCGGCCACAAAAACACCTTCCTTGTCCCGGGCCGATCTTTCCTTCAAAAGTTCTCTTATCTTTTTTAACTGCGGTTTTTTTGCTTTTTCCATATTTTACTTCCGGCCCAAGCCAACCGTTTCGGCTTATCTTTCAAACTTCCCTATAAACTCCCACCACATGCTTGAATCCCACTTTTCAGCGGTTTTCCAGAGACTTTTCGCGCTTTGGGTGACAAGATGCTTGGGCCCCTCCTTAAAGAACTTTTCAGTTTTCCGGAAACCCATATCCAGAAACTCTTTTGCCTGAATTAAACACTCGAGTATATCCGCGTCCCGGGAAACTTTGCTTTCGGGGGTTTTTTGACCGTCATATTCCTCCCTCATTCCCGAAAGCTCTTTTCTGAGAAGATCAGGAAGACCTTTCATTTGCTCCCGAAACGCATTTTTTTCGGCCGTACGCACATTAAGATACCGATGAGCCACTTTGTGAGAGTCTCCTGTCCGGGATTCGTGAATATCGTTAAAAAGGGTCATTAAGATAACCTTGTAAGGATCCGTCTTTTCCATTCTGGCGAGAACATAGCCTATCACAGCGCATCTGAAACTGTGATCCGCCACGCTTTCTTCTGCCGGGGCCCCGGTCATCCACCAACCGTTCCGCTTTACGCGTTTCAGAGTTCCCGCCTCCGCAAAAAGATCAAGGATCTTTTTGTTGGCAGTACTGTCTCCGGAACTTTTATTTTTCATTTTTCTTGCCTCTATTTATCTCATAGCAGAAAAGAGCCGCGGCGACCGCGGCATTATAAGAGAGCCGCGCGCCCGCCATCGGAAGAGAAATCTTTTCATCAAGTTCCTTCAGTATTCCCGGCCTGATGCCTTTACCTTCCGAACCGATGACAACAGCGAGCGGATACTGCCATTCAACATCACGAATGTCCTCAGTGCTCGTCACATCAGCTCCCATTACCCAAACGCCATGTTCTTTTATCTTCCGGATACACGAGGCCGTGTTTGTAACCCGGGCGATCTTCAGAAAATTTTCTCCGCCATTAGCGACTTTTAACGCGGTTTCGTTAACTTCCGCTGAATTGTGCTCCGGGATAACAAGAGAAAACCCGCCGAGGCATGCCAGATTACGAATTATGCCCCCAAGGTTCTGAGGATCGGTTATCTCGTCGGCAAAAACAATAACGGTACCTTTCTCAAGACAGTCGGCCAGGACTTCCTGAAAATCGGAATATACAAAATCTTCCACTTCCGCCACGACACCTTGTGTATTCGCCCCGGGACAGATCTTTAAAAACTCGTATTCTTCGATAGATTCGAACCTAAGATCCGCCTTCTTTATTTCTTTGACAACGGCGGAAAGCTCCGTACGTTTCCTGAGATAAAGCTTTTTAATAGTTCCCGGAGATGTCTTTATCCGTTCTATGACAGGGTTCTTCCCATAAAGTTTCATATTCTCCAATATGCGGTTTTGTGCCTAAAAGTCCCCCGATTGGTCATCTATGATCCTAAAACCCCACAGTCCGGTTTCAAACTATGGACTATCGACTTTGGACTATGGACTTCCCTGCCCCCTTCAACTACGCGGCGAGCGACAATATTACGCCGAGAAGTATGGCAATGCTTCCCACGTAGTAGGTAAACCTGGGCGGCTGCTTTTCAATCCAATCCAGCAGGCCTATAATAAGATTTTTTTTGACAACAAACGCCAGTACCCCGCTAAAAAACATTAACGAGCCGTATAAAAGAACTATCCACGGCACTCTTGAAGCATTAGCTGAAATTATCAAAACTATTCCGGCCACACTTTTTATGCCGCTCGCGAGATAAATATTGGCGCCTTCCTTTGCCCGATCGAATATCTTTCTTAGTATTTCGGGGCGAAAGATAATAATACATCCCTCCACCACCATCGCTATCGCTAGCAAATTTACCAAAAGAACCATTTCATCCTCCTTTTTTTTATGGTTATAGGGTTCTGCAAAACAGCTATTTCACGTCATTGCGAGGGAGCGAAGCGACCGAACCTTATAACTTATCACGTATGGTAAGATTGCTTCGTCACTCACTTCGTTCGTTCCTCGCAAAGACGGTATAAAAGTCCATTTTGCAGAACCCTAATATGCGTTTTTAAGTTCCTTTCCGCAGCTTATTTTTGCATA